>CAZEWD010000238.1:0-5065 GCA_964515725.1 uncultured Binatia bacterium (SeqCode) | reverse complement strand
TTGACCGCCCAAAACCTCGGTGTTACCTGCGATCGTCCACCCTACGTGAGCCGTTAGCTCAGACGGTTAGAGCATCTGCCTTTTAAGCAGAGGGTCCCGGGTTCGAGTCCCGGACGGCTCATTTGGTATTCCCAGGACACACCCGCCCCCAGGTGAAAAAAAGGCGTGAATGTGAGCAGATGACGGCCACGTGCAGCCCTGGCGACGCCATCCACGAGCGAAGCGCGCCGCTTCCCGATCCGGATCGGATCGTTACAGACAAGCGTAGTCCATCCCGCCGACTCTCCGATCCTTCAGCTCAGCAGAAGTGTTCGAAGTTGATGTGCGCCAACGGGGAATCGCGCTGTATTGTCCTCGAAAATGACGGCTCCGCCGTCGGGCTTCTCGTCGAAGCGAACCGAGGTCACTCCCTGGACGGAGAATCCGAATGTGACGAGCGCCTCGACAGCCGATTCGCTCGGGTTCAGAACGCGTAGGACGATTCCATCATGCTCCACGGCCGGATGCATGGCACTCAACATCAACGTATTCGGCGCCAACTCGACCATACCCTGGTCTGGCGGCAACATGGGACGATCCCCGGCCATTACGGCCCACAAACCGAGCTCTGCATCACGCGCCGCCCGTGCATCACAATTCGGCAACAGAAATAGCCGGGCTTCGGTCACTCCGAGGGCTTGTGCGGCGTCGGTGGTCAATTGCGGGCCGGCGGGCTGCGGGCGCGTCTTCAGATCCAGCCGGGCCAGCCAACCGACGCAACGCAGCAGCGTTATTGCCATCACTCCACCGGGCGTGACTTCCGCTTCCGGCAACCCCGGAGCAACGACGGTCAGATCATTCGCACTCACGAAACCCTGGTGCGGAAACGTCGGCTGGGGTGGCTGAGCCCAGTCCTTTCCCGGGGGCATCGTCGTTGGCCGGTCGGTGACATCGAACGTCGTTGCCGCTCGACAGATCGCTGCCGGCGCACCGGTGGGAAAGAGAAGCCGCAAGCGATGATCCCGGGCCCGGTTCTCCACACGAACGACCAGGTCGACACGCATCACACCGGGCACGAGTCGCGCTTCAATCTCCAGGCGGACGTCCACACATTCAGCGGCACGATTCTCACGATCACCCGTCAAGCCACAGGGAACCCTCAGGATTCGCTCTGAAACGAGGCCCTGCATTCCGCTTGGATGCTGCCAGCGACGCGTTCGAACCGAGACCAGGGTGATCTCCCCCGGGACGGGATCGAAATCGTAGGTGTCACCACGATCCCCGCAGTCCTCGACGGCACAAAGTCCCGTAAAGCGCTTGCCACCGAAGCCGACATCGAATGTCCCGTCCGCGGCCACGGACACCTCCACTTCCGCTGTGGCAATCGATGCACCCTCATCGGTTAAATCCGTGGCAGGGACGCCGGTGGTGCGCACACGCACCTTCGACCAGCCCATCGGTGGGACGTCGCGAGCGACGAACTCGAGCGTTCTCGGCGGGTGTTGGTCCGAAAGCCAGACACACGCATCCAGAGGCTCCTCCAGCACACGCACGGGATCACCATTGGCCGTGAACCCGGCTGCCCACGCCGCGGCGCTCAGCAGCGGATGCACCCGGAAACCGCGGGATGTCTCGCCGCCCATCTCAAACCAGACACTCGGGTCGATGGGGAGGCGGACCCGATCGGTTCGCGTGAGGGGTGAGGGATTGAAGACCGCGACCTCGATTTCCTCCTGCCACGGGGTCCTTCGCTCGAGTCCCAGCCCGGCGATCCGTTCGAGTGCGCGCTGTGTTGTCTGCGTCGCCAACTCCTCTGCGGTGTCGTAACGCCCGTGCATCTGCGCATGAACACGATCCTGCGAACAGCCGCAGATCGAGTCGTGCGCCTGATTGGGGAGGAGCGATCGCCACGCCAGACGCAGGGAGGGGCGCTCGTCAGGGCCTCCCGCGATACGCAACAATGCTGCCCAGGGTTCCGCCCAGCCCTCGAGCGCTGTTTCGCAGCGCCGGTTTCTCAACTTCAAATCGACATGTGTCGACCAGACGCCCGAAAGCAGATTCGCGATACGCCCGCCCACCAACTCACCACGGAACAACGGGGCATCCGCACTCCATACACGAACGAAGTCTTCCAGCAGCGTTCGCCGCACATCCCATCCTGTACGTTGCCTGAGAATCTCCACGACCTCTGCGGTGTGCGGGTCAGGAAACGCATGATCAACACCGTTCATGAACAGGACCGCACCATTGCGCGAGCGTGCCACCAGGGTCTGCCCCATCTGTTCCAGATAGTCGGCCGCAGCTTGTGGTTGCACCGGCAGGCCCGATGCATTGAAGTACCCCTCGCCGAGGTGGTGAACCGCAACGACCGAACCATCCGGAGCCTCCCAGCGGTACTCGGAGGGGAGACCCGTGATTTCGTCCCCGTTGCCCCGCCAGTAGATGAACGGTCCCAGACCCAGTCCTGCAAAAATCTGCGGGAACTGGGCAGGATGCCCGAACGAGTCGGGCGTGTACGCAACATGCGACACCGGGCCGAACTCAGCTCCGACACGCCGTCCTTCCTGAAGGTTGCGAATGTGCGCCTCGCCGGAAGGAAGAAGCGAATCCGGCTGAACATACCAGGGACCGATGGACAGTCGCCCACTACGGCAGGCGCGCTGCAGATCCGACCGGCGTTGGGGGCGGATCTCCAGGTAGTCCTCCAGCACGATGGTCTGGCCGTCGAGCATGAAAGAGAATCCAGGATCTTCTTCCAACAGGTCGAGAATCCGGTCGACCGTATCGACGAGGCGGGCTCTGAATTGCTGGAAGGTTCGATACCATTCACGATCCCAGTGCGTGTGGGAAACAACGAAGCACTTCATTGGATGAGGGATTCCCCCAAACAGACAGAAGGGTCAAGCTTTGGACCATCCTCGCCAATGATTGATCCCTCGTGGTACGGACTTCCACAGCCGGCTTCCCGAGCCCCTGATTGGCACACTCGTAAACGTGTGTTCTTCTCGGTCCACATGAAGCAGACACGACACCGCTCTCGAGTTCCAGCAACCCGCATCGAACGAATCGGCCGCTTTGGCTGGATGGCGGTCGAACTCGCTGCTGGCGCTGCGACTGCGGGGCTCAAGCGTGCCGCAGGCTTCATGCCGGCCGACAAATCCCTCCTTTCGGAAGCCAATGCACGGCGTCTGGCCAAACAGCTTTCAAGTCTGCGTGGCGCGGCGATGAAGGTGGGGCAGATGCTCTCGTTGCAAGGCGGCCTCCTCCTGCCTCGGGAGTTCGCACAAGCTCTTTCGATCTTGCGTGCCGACGCCGACTCGATGCCGGTCAAACAACTGAACCGCATCCTGGCTCGCGCCTACGGTCCTGACTGGGAAAAGCGCTTCCGTTCGTTCGAAACGACCCCGATCGCTGCTGCCTCCATCGGTCAGGTGCACCGTGCGGAAACCAGAGATGGGCGGCTGCTCGCTCTCAAGATCCAATACCCCGGAGTCCTGCGCAGCATCGACAGTGACATCCGCAACGTTGCGTCCTTGCTTCGCCTGGCGCGGGTACTGCCGGCCGACCTCGATCTCTCAGCCATTCTGACGGAAGCCAAACGCCAACTTCGGCGTGAAACCGATTATGAATCCGAAGCGGCCTTCCAGCGCCGCTATCGTGCGCTGGTCACGGACCAGCCCGAGTTCGTCGTGCCGCGAGTACATGAAGACTTCACGACGAAACAAATCCTTGCCATGGACTTCATCGAAGGCGTGCCGCTCGACAACCTCTTCAAAACCAGGACACCACAACGCCTCCGCGACCGGGTGGGAACACTGCTCTTCGGACTGACGCTGCAGGAAATGTTCGAATTCCGATTCATGCAGACCGACCCGAACTTTGCGAATTACCTTTTTCTTCCAGCGACCAGGCAGATCGCGCTACTTGATTTCGGCAGTTGCCGCAGAATCCAGGCCCGTCTTTCCCAGAATTACCTGCGGTTGCTCCGAGGCGGAGCGAACAACGACCTCGATGCGATCCGGGCGGCGCTGCACGGCGCCGGTTTCACCCGGGCCGGCGATCCACCCGATCGCGTCGATGCCCTGGCGGCGCTGTTTCATCTCGGCTGTGAGCCATTCCGTTCCCCGGGTAAGTATGATTGCCGGCGATCGACGATGCCCGCACGCGCTCGGGACGCCGGCTTCAGTCTGGTCATGGACAATGGGCTTCTCCGCCCGCCCCCTCCTGATACCATCTTCCTGCACCGCAAGCTGGCCGGCATGTTTCTCCTCTGCGCCCAACTGGGCGCGCGCGTGGAAATGCGCAAGCTCTTGATGAATCACCATACGTCGCGACGGACATGAACGTCCGCGGCTAAGCGCTGTGGGATCCAGGGCGGGAGCGGATCCACGGCGAGCCGGGTCCCCTTCCTGTGGCCGGGAGACCCCCGTGGGTTACGGCCGTAGTCCGATTCAATTCGGGTGCAGCTAAAGACCGCGCCAGATGGCAATCATCACGGTGAGCGCCCCGAGAAGTGCCACCGAGGTAACTACGACGAATTGCCAGGAACGCTGCTGGCGGCGCATCTCGAGGGCCGCCAGCAGCGTCAGGACGACCGCCGCAGTTTCAAGAAGCGCAAACGTCGTCATTTCCCAGAGCCAAATCGCCCCGGATCACGATCAGGAGACCGTTTCCCCCATCGTCCGAGACAAACCTGGTCGTCGATTTCTCGACTTACTTGCGCTTGCGCGCAGCCCGCTTTGCAGGGGCCTTTTTCTTCTCACCCTCCAACTCGACCCGCACTTCGTGCGCATACTTCTCCACTTGTGCCGCGACCATGACGGCCCGCTTGCGGAGACGGTCCGCAATCTTCTGGATGTCCTTCGGCAAAGATTCTGCCTGCTTGCGCAAAGCGTCTCGGAGTCCCTTCGTCAGAGTCTCCACCTCTCGGATCAAACTGCCGATCTGATCCTTGCGTTTGCTCACTGCCATGTCTCCTCCTCCCGTTATGATGATCTTCCGACAAACGTTTCGCGCTCGGTTGCCCTGCCCAGATGCAACAGCGCCACCGGCTCATTCCACGCCGTCGATCTGCCCCTTCTGCCCC
>CAZEWD010000237.1:0-5068 GCA_964515725.1 uncultured Binatia bacterium (SeqCode) | reverse complement strand
CGGCAGTGTAATAGGAGAACGATCCGGTCAGCGCATTGCTGGTGCCTGCGCTTTCGGCCGTCAGCATTTCGCCGGCGGCGGTGTCGGCGAAGGTACGCGTGAGGTTGTACGTGCTGGCGCCATTGGGGACCTTGACGGCCACCGTTTCGGTCCGCCCTCCGGTGATGCCCGCGGACTGTGTCACGATTTCCTTCAGGGGCGTCGCATACTGCGTGGTCCACGGCGTTTTGGTCCATTTGTAGTTTGGCCACGCGCCGCTCCTTTCAAGCGTCATCACCTCGGTGATCGTCGTCGTCCGGGTGATTTTCAGCGAGGTGGCGGTTGTGCCCTTCTCCAAGCGATAGGTCGCAAAAATGGGGCCGGTGATCTGCGGTGTGCCATACGGCACGTAGTAGGGATTTACGGACGAATAACACTGGATGTCCATTGTCCCATTGTAAGTGTTGCTGTATATCTTCACACCCATCTGCGGTGCCAGAACGTCCGAAAAGACCGGCAAACGACGTCATAGTTTGACAATTGACAAAGTGGAGGGAGAAGAGAGAAGGAGGGAATGGCAAGAGCGTTGAGAATCGAGTATGAGGGAGGGAGATACCACGTGATCAACCGCGGAAATTTTCGAAGGAATCTGTTTGGTGAGAAGGGAGGCGCGGAGGCGTTCGAGAGGGTGCTGGGGGAGGTTGCGCAGATGCTCCAGCACACTCCAGAACAGCTTCTCGGCCATGCCCGCGCCCCGGACCTTGTTCGCATGGGAAAAGCCGTTGCGGCTCGGCGTCGCTCCCCGGATCCTCGCCAGCCATCCCACGTGATGCCGCAACCCATCGCAAATGTCGTTCAGCCCGATCGTGTGCGTCAGCTGCCCGTATAACAACCCCACCACGTGACTCCATGCCCCGAACGTCCGCGCCGTCGATCCCACCCCATGTTCCCTCGCCAGCTTTCCCACCAGATGGCCCGGTATGAAATTGCACAGCTGGGCCAGCACGCTCATCTTGCTCCTGGTTGGAGTTGTCCGGCTACGGCTTGTTTTTTGCACACTCGGCCGCTATCGCGACCGGCGAACTTGGGCATCTCCCACCGCTATTCCTCGATTCCTGGGGGATGCCTGTGATTTTGGGAGAAACCTTCGTGCGGGATTCGCAGTCAGATAGGGGATGAAAGTTTCAGCCCGTTGGGCCTTGCTATTTTTCCTCCTGCTGTGGCTGGCAGGCGGCATGGCCCGGGCGGGCGAACTGGAAACAATCGTTGCCAAGGCCCGGGCATATCTCGGATCCGAGACGGCTCTGAACGGGGTGAGGACGGTGCGTTTCGTCGGCAATCTCACCACTGGCGACAAACAGAAGGCGACCTTCGAGATCATCTTCCAAAAACCCTATCGCCATCGGATTGTCACCTCCACGGCCGACCAGCGGGAAACCACCGCCCTCGACGGTTACGAAGCTTGGCAGCGCTACGAAGATCTACGGAATCCCGGGAGCGAGCGTCTGAGCATCATGGAAAAGGATCAGGTGAAACGCCTCCGTGCCAACACCTGGGAGAATCTCGCATTCTATCGGGGCTTGGAGCGGAAGGGCGGTCGGGTGGAGGATCAGGGCACCACCGAGATCAACGGGCGCACGGCCCGCAAGATTTCCTTCATTCACGATACCGGCAGCATCTTTACCCGTTATTTCGACCAGGAAACCGGAAGGCTGCTGCTGACCGAGAACGAGCAGGGTGGAACGATCCAGGAGGAGGGAGAGATGTGGGTGGGCGGTATCCGTTTTCCCCGACGCATTCTCACCCAGACCACATTGAATGATGGCAAGACCCGCGTGGTTACCCTCGAGTTTACAAATATTGCCATCAACGAGTCGTTTGCAGACGAGATCTTCACGGTTCCCCTGCTTGAGGCACCGTCATCCAAACACAAGTGAGGAAGAGGGTTGCGTCACCCGATTTTGAAAGAATCGAGGTTGCCGGCGCGTTCAGCGTTGCGGGCTTTTGCTCGGACGGGGTAGGATCGGAACATCACTGTCAACCCGTCCTGCTGTGCGCACCCTGTCGTTTAATACCAAAACATTCCGCGACGAACTCACCGATTTTTGCCGCTCCGCTTCTGTGCCCCGCGAGATCGCGGACTCGGTGGCAGCCATCCTTGCAGACGTCAAACAGCGCGGTGACGAGGCGGTTGCCTATTACGCAGCCAAGTTTGACGGAGCAAAGCTGGCGGCGCGGGCCTTCCGTGTGAAGGAGAGCGAAATCGCGTCCGGTGCGAAGAAACTTTCGGCCGCCGATATGAAGGCCCTGCTGGCAGCGCGCGATTCGGTCATCGCGTTTCACGAGAGGAGCCGACCGAAGGATTGGTCCGCAAAGAACCCACAAGGAGGAACGGTTGGGGAACGATTTCATCCGATTCGACGCGTGGGATTGTACGTCCCTGGCGGCCAGGTGCCCTTGGTGTCGACGGTGCTCATGACGGCGTCCCTCGCGAAGATCGCCGGATGCCACGAAGTCGCTGTCTTCACGCCGTCCAGCGCGGAAGGACGCGTGGCTGACGGACTCCTGGCGGCGCTGCATTCCGTGGGCGTATCGGAAGTTTATCGCATCGGAGGAGTCCAGGCGATCGGCGCGATGGCATTCGGCACGGTTACGGTACCCGCAGTCGACAAGATCTACGGCCCGGGCAATGCCTATGTGTGCGAGGCGAAGCGTCAGGTCTTCGGCACGGTCGGGGTGGATCTGCTGCCGGGGCCAAGCGAGCTGATGGTGATTGCCGATGATTCCGCCGATCCCGCCTTTGCGGCGTCCGATCTGCTGGCCCAGGCGGAGCACGGCAGCGGCCGGGAAAAAGTCTACCTTGTGGCGACCTCGAAAGCCGTGCTCGAGGGGATCGTGGCGGAGGTGAACCTGCAACTGCGGAGCCTTTCGCGCGCGGCGAGGATCCAGCCGGTGTTGGACAATGGATTTCTGGCTGTGGAGGTGTCCACGCTTGCGCAGGCCGCCGAGGTTGCGAACTACGTGGCGCCGGAGCATCTCGAATTGCTGGTGTCCGAATCCGCGCAGAAGCATCTGCTCGCGCAGATCACGACCGCCGGTGCCGTGATGCTCGGGAACTACACGCCCACGGCCTTGGGTGACTTCACGGCGGGCCCGAGTCACGTGCTGCCGACCGGTCGGGCGGGGAGGTTCTTCAGCGGATTGAGGGTCGACGACTTCATGCGGCGGACCAGCCTGGTCCATTACGACAAGGCGGCGTTGAAAAAAGCCGCACCCACGGTGGCGGCATTTGCCGCGATCGAACAACTGGACGCCCATGGACGTTCGGTTTCCATGCGCCTCCGTTAGCCGTCATGTCGCGAATTTCCACGCTCGCAGCCCCGCACATCGCCAGGCTGCACGCCTACACTCCGGGGCTGCAGCCCTCCGGCGACGGCTGGGTCAAGCTCAACACCAACGAATCGGGGTATCCGCCGAGCCCGGCGGTTGCCGATGCGCTGCGTCGCGAGATTGGCCCGGACGGCGCCTCGCTGCGATTGTATCCCAATCCGACCAGTGCCCCGTTGCGCTCGGTGGTGGCCGGGTACCATGGGCATGGCTTGACCGCCTCAAACGTGTTTGTCGGCAACGGCTCCGACGAGGTGCTCAATCTGCTGGTGCGCTGTTTCAGCGGCCCGGCGGTGGACACCGGATTCACCTTTCCGAGTTATTCGCTCTATCCCGTGCTGATCGGCATTCAGGACGGCAACAGCTCGATGATCGAATTCGACCGCTCGATGATGCTGCCGGTGGATGCGATCGCGCGTTCCGAGGCGAGGATGTTCTTCCTTACCTCGCCCAATGCGCCGACGGGTGTGGCTTTTCCCAACGCCGATCTCGAGCGCATCCTCGCCGGGTTCGGGGGGGTCCTGGTTTTGGACGAGGCGTACGCGCCGTTTGCCCGGGAGAATGCCGTTCCCCTGCTGCTGCGGCATCCGCGTCTGGTGATCGTGAGAACCCTCTCCAAGGCGCATTCACTCGCGGGGATGCGCGTGGGGTACGCCCTGGCGCATCCCGAGGTGGTGGAGATGCTGGATCGGGTGCGCGACAGTTACAATGTCAGCCGCCTCTCCCAGGTCGCGGCCGCGGCGGCGTTGTCGGACCGTGCCTATTATGACGCGCTCATCGCCAGAATCGTGGCGACGCGCGACCGGTATCGGACAAAGTGGCGGCAGGAGCACGGCTGGTTCAGCTACGATTCAGCCACCAATTTTATTTTCGTTGAGCCGGTGGATTCTGCCGGCCGCAGGGGGGCGGACGTCGTGCAATCGGTCTATGATTTCCTGCTCGCCCGCCGGATACTGGTCCGGACGTTCCCGAACCACCCCTTGACCGCGACCTTTCTTCGCATCAGCGTCGGAACGGACGGGGAAATGAGCCTCGTCGATCAAGCCCTCTTCGCATGGACCCGCTCCGCACAGCAACCGTAAAACGCACCACGGCAGAAACCGACATCTCCCTGAAGCTGGCGATCGATGGCAGCGGAGTTTCGAAGGTCGCCACGGGCGTCCCGTTTTTTGATCACATGCTCACGCTGTTCGCGAAGCATGGCTTGTTTGATCTCGAAGTAGCCTGCAAGGGCGATGTTGAAGTCGACTACCACCACACGGTCGAGGACGTCGGCCTGGTTCTGGGTGAAGCCTTCCGTCAGGCCTTGGGCGACAAGAAGGGAATTCGCCGCTATGGATCGTTCTTCCTGCCCATGGATGAGTCTCTGGCCCGCGTTGTGGTTGATCTCAGCGGTCGCGCCTGCCTCGTCTACGACGTGGGTGCGCCGACATCATTCATCCGTGACTTCAACCTCATCCTCGTGAAGGAGTTTTCGCGGGCATTCAGTAATGCGCTGGCCTGCAATCTCCACGTCAAACTCGAGTATGGCGAGGAGCCGCACCATGTCGCCGAGGCGATCTTCAAGGGCCTGGCCCGGGCGCTCGACGAGGCAACCGGAATCGATCCCCGCATGGCCGGGCAACTCCCGTCGACCAAGGGCAGGCTCTAGTGCTCAGGAGGGCACCGGATGCGTCCCGTATCCACCCTGGCTCGGGATCGC
>CAZEWD010000236.1:0-5113 GCA_964515725.1 uncultured Binatia bacterium (SeqCode) | reverse complement strand
CCTGCAAGAACTTCGCGGTGTATTCACAGCGCGACGCAAACACCTGGCGCGACCTCAAAACACGCGCCAATCAGCTCGAACCGTTGTTTGCCATGGGGTTGTACACACCGCCGCCACGCATCGATTTCGACAAAGAATCACCGAACGCCTTCGGCGGTACGGCAGCGATGATGAAAATGTTCGGCCTCGATCCGGAGATGGCCTACAAGTCGATTCGCGACTGCATCGACGAACTCTTCGAGACCGACGAGATCCGCGCCTTGTTCTACCGGGTGGCCGTTGAATTCTGTGGTCCACCAATCGAGTGGCCGGGAACCGGTGGTTTGTTTCTCTTCTCGTGCCTCCTCATGCCCGGCTGCTGGCGCATGATGGTCGGCGGTTCGCACCGGCTCAACGGCGCGATGGTGACAGCCTGCCTGAAAAGCGGCGTAACGATGCGCGAATCGAGCCGTGTGAAGCGGATCATCCTTGAAGGCGGCAAGGCAGCCGGCGTCGAGTTGACAGATGGCCGAAAATACATGGCTCGCCAGGCGGTGGTCAGCGGTATCGGCGTGAAGGACACATTCCTCGACCTGGTTGGCGAAGAAAATCTGTCTCCCTATTACAATCGTCGTGTCAAAAACTTCAAAGACGGTCCCGACCAGGTGCTCGGCTCAGTGGCGATGGCATTGCACGAAGCACCGAATTACAAGTCGGCGGCACGCGATCCGGACATCAACAAAACCTGGTATCAGGTGGTTGGTTACGACTGTGCAAAAGATGTCCTCGACTATAACCGCGCCGGTCACATCGATCGGATCCCCGAATTGCCCGGCGCAGGCGTCTGGATCAATTCAATCTGGGACAAGACACAAGCGCCGGCAGGTAAGCACAATCTTACCGGCTGGTATTTCTTCCCACGTGCCAGCGCATTGAGCGAAGCGGAGTGGAACGAGGTCAAGGCGACCTATAACGGTAAATTGTTGGCTCTCTACGAAAAGTTTGCTCCGAACATGACTCGGGCAAATGTGATTGCCGACTACCTGCACACCCCGCTCGACCAGGAGCGCGGCATGCGGATGCGCGAAGGCGATTTCGGTCACGGCGCCATGAGTATCGATCAGTTGGTCGGTATGCGGCCGTTTGCCGGGGCAGGACGCTACTCGACGGAAATCTCTGGGCTTTACCTGTGCGGCAGTTGCACACATCCGGGTGGCGGCGTGACGGCGGCGCCAGGGTACAACGCGTTCAAGGTCCTCTGCGAAGACTTTGGATATCCCGAGGTCTGGAGAACGGGATTACGCGCCTACTGAGGCAGGATACTTCCGGGGGCAATACGATGGGAATGTTCGAGAACGGATTCGATGCGATCATCATTGGAGCGGGACACAACGGCATGGCACTGGCCGCCTATCTTGCGAAAAGCGGTTGGAGCGTGGCGGTGCTGGAACGCCGCACCGAAGAGGGTGGTGGTCTGAACACCGAGGAGGTGACCGAGCCCAACTTTCTGCACAACCTGCACTCCAATTACCATTCTCTGGTTGGCCTGAGTCCGGTCTATGACGATCTCGGCCTGCTCGACAACGGCGTGGAGTACGTGCTGCCGGACGTACAGATGGGAAGCATCTTTGCCGATGGCACGGCACTGACGATCCACACCGACATGAAGAAAACCCACGCCAGTTTTGCGCGGTTCTCAAAGAAGGACGCCGATACGTGGATGCGGCTCTGGGAAGAGGTCGGTGGCTACATGGATCTCATGGTGCGTACTTTGATGTTCGCGCCGCCGATCCGTCTGAACGATTTGACCCGCGCGCTGGCCTCCTGGGGGGTCGAGGAGCATTCGGAGTTTCTCACCGCACGGCTACGCACCATTTCCGTGGCCGATTTTCTCAACAAACATTTCGAAAACGAACGCATCAAGGCCATGCTCGCATTCCATGCCGCGATTTGCGCGTACCAACCGCACATCCGGGGCCTGGCGGTCACCTTCCCCGTGTTGCTCGGCAAAATCACGAACTGGCACGTCTGCAAAGGTGGTAGCCACCGTCTGGCCCACGCGCTCATGCGTGTCATCGTCAAAGCAGGCGGCCGTGTATTTCCACAGGTGCCTGTCGAAGAGATCCTCGTCGAAAATGGCCGGGCTGTCGGTGTACGGACCCCAGATGGTGTCGTTCGTGCGCACAAGCTGGTCGCCTCCAGCGTTGATGTGAACCAGACATTCCAGGAGTTACTGAAATCCGAACACGTCTCGCCCGAAACGGCAAAGACCGTTGCCGAGGTGAAGTATCAGGACGCAACACTGTTCAACGTGCATCTGGCAATGAACGGATTTCCCCAATACAAGGCGGCGGCGTTCGATCCCGACATCGATCGTGCATGGATTCTCAACATCGGATACGAATCGCTGGCCGATTTCCAGGCGGAATTCGATGGGATTCGCAACGGACAGTTGGCCACAACCCCGAAACTCAACGCTGCGGTAAATTCCCTCTACGACCCGACTGACGCGCCCGAAGGCAAGGCCACCGGTCTGCTCCGGGTCTTTGCACCCTATTCGCTGGCAGAAGGCGGACCAGAAGCGTGGCCCGGTGTGGCTCGTGAATTCGGTCAGCGATGCATTGACCGTTGGGCCAGCGTTTGCACGAACATGGACTCCGGTCTGATCCGTATGTGGGCAACGGAAACCCCACTCGATATCAGCCAGAAAATGATCAACTACCGGTTTGGCGATTGGATGGTCGGTCGTATCCATCCAGACAATCTGCTGGAGCACCGTCCCACCAATGAATTGTCAGGCTACCGCACGCCCATCCAGGGTCTCTATCTGTGCGGCGCATCACAACATCCACACGGCTACATCACATTTGCGCCGGGCTACAATTGCCTCGGTGTGATTGCAGATGACTATAAGATGGAGAAGTGGTGGGAGCAGATCTGACGGCAAAAACGTCTGGGAATCACGCCATCACGGTCGAATTGGCTGACGCAGCGACGGCAAGTGGGCTCGCCGACATGCTGCATCAGTTCATCGAGCAGACGATTGCCGATTCGCCGCGTAAGGCACGGCTGGCCAACCGCCTGAACGGTCGTGCGCTGTTTCGTGCGGCTGAAGACGAGGATGTGTGTGTGTCCATCCGTTTTGCTGGAGATCATATCGAGTTGCGCGACGCCCAGCAGGTGCCAGCAGCCTGCCCATCCATTACCGCGGATTTCCTGACCATCGCGCACCTGACCTCAGGTCAGGAAAACCCATTCCGTCTGCTGGCACAGCGCCGTCTGAAAGCACAGTTTTCGCTCGTGCAGATTCCGTTTCTCGTCGGCATGTTGCGTTTCATGCAACTCGAAAGCGCTTCACGGCGGATGGCCCGTGTTCGTTGGGCACTGGCCGGGGCTGCGGGTGCGGGTGCGGCAGCTCTGGGGGCCGCCTACTGGTACATCACCGCAGGATCGTAGAGCCTTTTCACGGCCGTTTGTGACAATAAAGGAGAGGTGAGGATGTCGGTCATTTATTCGGATGCCTGGTACGAAGACATGAAAAACCTGATCAATGGATCGGACGAATTGGGCAAGAAGGCGCCGAAGGTTCGCATTGCATTGTCGTTGGAGGTCATGGGCGACGGTCGATCGCCGTATGTTCCGCAGGACGGTGCACTCTACTTTCTCCTGGTGATCGAGAATGGCAAGGTGACCGAGTTCCGCCCACTGCAAGACCGGCACGATGGCAAAGGCCTCAACTTCCGCTTCACCGCACCGGCAACCGTCTGGGAGGGTGTCGCAGCAGGGAGTAACGACCCGATCAAGAGTGGGCTACGAGGCGAAATCAAGATTCGGGGTGATATGAAATTTCTCATGGAGAACGCTGACGCCGTGAAGCTGGCCATTGATCTCTACGGGCATCAGGGCACCACCGAGTGGCCGCTTGGACGACCTCCCTACGCTTCTGCTTGAATCACCACACATTGATTCGCGTTCTCCGAAGGGAGACGAAATCACGTCGCTGCAACTCTTTGGAGGGGTGACTGGTTCCTGCAGAGGCAAGGAATCGCTTGCACGCAACCCCTTCGGGAAAACGATCTCGACGCCGACTCGTACTGTGCCGAGATCGCCTGTTTCGCGCTCGGAGGAGGCCGTAACTGCTTCGTGCTCTGCACGCCGGCCTGGATCGAACGACCAGCCACGCGGAGTATCGCCACCGACTTGCCGGACCCGTTGATTTATCCATCGCCGGGTCGCTAACGCCCAGACCGAGGAGTCTCTCAGCATGATCATCGTGATGAAAGCGGACATCCAGCCGGAGTCGGACGAAGTCGCAGCCGTCGTCCGATTGGCAGAACGCTATCCGAACGTTCCAGCGGAAGGGCGTAAGATCCAGGGGGCCACACGGGTTCTGACAGAGGTATATCTGCTTGGATCGACGACAACCATTCCCGTGGAACCTTTCGACGACATGGAAGCCGTCGAGAAGGTCATCCGGATACGGGAGAAATATCGGGCGATCGGCCGCCATGAAGGACAGGCCGAAGCACTCGGCTTCGAGTATAACGGGATCGAATTCACACAGGACACCTTTCACATTTTCGCCGGTCTATGTGCCGTCGACACCAGGGAAAACGTCGAGCTGATGTTCCGGGCATTAAGGGATGCAGGGCTGAATACGACTCGTGCTGGCGCCTATAAACCGCGCACCAGCCCATACGATTTCCAGGGTCACGGCAAACGGTGTCTCCCCTTCCTCTTCGAGTTGGCAGGCAAGTACGGCATCAAGATCATTGCCATGGAGGTGACCCACGAATCACACGTCGGGGAGATTCGCGACGCGTTGCGCGAAGCGGGCAATCCAACCGGGGTGATGCTCCAGATCGGCACGCGTAACGCCCAGAACTTCGAACTCCTCAAAGCAGTCGGCCAACAGAAGGATTTCCCCGTGATGTTCAAGCGCGGCATGGGAATCACGCTCGACGAGTCCCTCAACGCATGCGAATACCTCGCAACGAGCGGAAATCATCGCATCATTTTCTGTCTGCGAGGGATGAAAACCAATCTGGGCGATCCACACCGCAATTTCGTCGATTTCGCACACGTCCCCGTCGTAAAACGGCTGACCCGGCTTCCCGTTTGCATCGACCCCTCG
>CAZEWD010000235.1:0-5155 GCA_964515725.1 uncultured Binatia bacterium (SeqCode) | reverse complement strand
GAGTTGCCGTTGCCGGGTGTGTCGCCGTCTCCTGTGGCGTCTGAGTCGCCGTCGGCAGCACGGGCGCAGCCGTGTGGGTCGGAGGCTGCGTGGCGGTGGCGACGATGACCGCCGTGGCGGTGGCGCTGGGCTGAGCCGGGGAGAAGCTGACCGGAACGTAATCGGTTCCGCAGCCGGCCAGAAAGCCGACGAGAACGACGCCAAGAACTCGTGAAAACAACTTCATACCCCCTCCGATGGTGCTGTCTGGTGATCGTTGGTTCATAAGCCGCACCGCTTCATGAGGCAATCCAGAAAAACCAAAAAACCTCGTTTAGACATGAGGTTGCCAGTGGGATCGGCCTGAACGCTGGACTTGCCGGGCGGTGGGGCGTAAGCAACCGCACATGTCCGATGCCTACTCCGAACTTGACGCTGTCGCGCAGGCCGAACTCGTGCGCCGTGGCGCGGCGACTCCCGCCGAACTCGTCGATGCCGCCATCGCGCGAATCGAACGGATCAATCCACAGCTCAACGCCGTCATTCACCCGTTGTTCGAAAAGGCGCGTATGCAAGTGAAAGCAGGCCTGCCCGACGGGCCCTTTCGTGGTGTGCCGCTCCTCGTCAAGGACCTTTTCTGCCACACGGCGGGAGATCCCTATCACGCCGGAATGAAGTTCCTGCGCGATCGAAACTGGACGGCCACGTCCGATACGTATCTCGCGGCGAAGTTCCGTGCCGCTGGGTTCGTGTTCGTCGGGCGGACGAACGTCCCGGAACTCGGTCCGCTTCCGACGACGGAACCGCAGGCGTACGGGCCGACTCACAATCCGTGGGATCTTTCTCGTTCTCCCGGTGGTTCGAGCGGTGGCTCCGGTGCGGCGGTGGCGGCGCGGCTTGTCGCCGTGGCACATGGCAATGACGGCGGCGGTTCGATCCGTGTGCCGGCAAGTGAAAATGGTCTGGTCGGATTGAAGCCGTCACGGGGGCGGACGTCTCTCGGTCCGGACTACGGTCAGAGTTGGAATGGCGCGGTGGCCGAGCATGTGATCACGCGTTCGGTGCGGGATACGGCGGCAATCCTCGATGCCGTCGGCGGATCGATGCCGGGTGATCCCTACATCGCGCCGCCTCCCGTGCGCCCTTTTGAACACGAGGTTGGCGCCGATCCGGGAAAACTCCGCATCGGTTTGTTGACCCACGTGCCGTCCGGGCTGGCAAACGTGCATCCCGCATGTGCAAAAGCTGCACAGGATACGGCGAAGTTGCTCGAATCATTGGGGCACCATGTCGAGGAAGCCTATCCAGCAGCCCTGGAAAGTGCCGAATTCCAACGTCACTTCAGTGCCATCGTGATGAGTTGGACGGCACGTGATCTCGTCCACTGGGGCGAAGTGACGGGCGTGGAGATCGGAGAAGCGGATGTGGAGATCCACACCTGGCGGCTTGCCTCGGCAGGCCGGGCATTGCCGGTCACGGAGTACATTCGCGCGCAGGTCTGGCTCGAGGCTTTTACGCGTCGCATGGAGAGTTGGTGGGCGGATGGATTCGACCTCCTGTTGACGCCGACCATGGCGGAGCCACCTCCGCCGCTCGGTGATCTCGTGGCGACGGCGGCCGATCCGATGCGCGGCCTGATGCGCAGCATGCCGATTGTCGTCTTCACCGCACCGTTCAACGTGACCGGACAACCCGCGATCTCTCTGCCGCTGACCTGGGACGAGGGTTTGCCGCTCGGTTCACAACTCGTGGCTGCCTATGGCCGTGAGGATCTCCTGTTGCGCATCGCGGCGCAACTCGAAGTGGCGCAACCATGGGCAGATCGACGGCCACCCGTCTGTGCCTGACATTCTGCGGCCGGGATTCCTCGACTCGAACGGTGTTGGCTGTTAGCGTCTCTGGCGATGCTGTTCGGTGACTTTCACCACCATGTCGATGTCGATCGGCTGGATGGGCACTTCATCGGCCATTCCGTCGGCGGCCTCATTGATCATGCCGCGTCGGTTGGGTTGCAGGTCATTTCGGTGACTTGCCACGAAGAGTTCATCTACGATGATCACGCAGTGCGGTATGCTCGGGAGCGGGGCGTGCTGTTGCTGCCCGGAATGGAGGCCACGGCCGACGATAGCCATATGCTGCTCTTGAACTTCCGGGAATACCCCCCGGGTGTTTGCACGATGGCGGACATCGAGGAGCGCAAGACCCCCGACTCCCTGGTAATCGTCGCGCACCCCTACTACCCGGTTGGAATCTCCGCCATGCATCTGTTGGAATCCCACCGGAGGCTGTTCGATGCAGTGGAATTCTCGGGGATGTATACGCCGTTGACGCGGCGCTTCAACGCACGCGCAGCAGAATTTGCGCGGCGGTCGCGCCTCCCTGTGGTCGGCAATACCGACACACATTTTCTATGGCAGATGGGGCTGACCTTCACCCAGATCGATGCACCGCCCGATGCCGCAGCGGTGCTCGACGCCATCCGGCTCGGGCGAGTGCGGCTGCACACTCGACCACTCACCTGGCGCCAGGTGATGCGCTTTCTCGTGGCGTCGGGCTCGGTCACCCCGATCTTTGGCGATGCGGTACGCTACATGGCAAAGGTTCTCCGCCGCACGCGGAAGGCGGAGCGGGAGCTGGGGCGCAGCAAGCCGGTTGTCCGCCAGTTCGACTGACGTGGATGCGGGCTCGACCGTTGTCCGTGAGGCCCGTTCAGAACAAGTCATAGAATTCGAGTACCGGCAACGGCCTGCAAGGATGCCAGATTCCCGGGAGATGCTCTGCGATCGGGGATTCGTGGTGGAAGCGCAGACCGGCGAGGTCGCGAGCGCTCATTCCTGCCATCGCGAGAACACTGAATCGTGTTCCTTCTGCGAGGCATGGCAGTTGTAGCACTGCATGACCGGGTCGGAGACGATGCGTTCCTTGGGGTCTCCACCCTTGAAACCCTCGAATCCCCAGCCCCCCGTATCTTTGAACTTCTTGCTGTCCTTTTGCATGACGGCGAGAAGCTTGCGGGGTCCCGGCGTGTAGGCGCCGTCGGTTTCGTCCCATTCGTACAGGTCGAGAACGAGAATGGAACCCTCGGGATAGGTGGTATGGGCCTTGGCTGCCTTGAGTGCCAGGTCGTTGCCATAGACGTGGTGCAGGCCGCTGAAGGCGTTGAAGAGCGGATGCTTGTCGGAAGTGATCGCCATGGTCTTGATGTGATTCCACTCGCGGTATCCGGCTGGGAAGTGGATGGGGGACTCCGACTCCTTGGCCGTTTTGGTGGGCGAGGCTGCGGTCAGGGCGAGCAGTGCCATCCCGATGATGTGGACGTGACTCATTTCTGGTCTCCCATGTCGAGCGCGAAAATGGCGCTGTTTCTCAGCGTCGTGTGCGATTCACCGCGCAGAACGTCTGGTACAATTCGAGGAGTATGTCGCGCTGTCGTTCTGTGAGTTCCGGATCGCGCCGGATCTCGCGTTCGACTTCACTGTCACCGGCATCGCGCGGATCGAGCACGCCGGCCTGGAGTTGCAGGGTTTCCGCCGAGAGACGCAACACTCCGGCGATCGATTGAATGATCGTCCGGCTCGGGTTGCGCAGACCACTTTCGATCTCACGCAGCACAGCGGCCGAAACCCCGCTCTGTTCTGCCATTTTGCGCAGTGAGATGTTGGCGATCTCTCTCTGCCGGCGGATGTAGTCGCCCACCGATTCCGTTGCGCCTGTCGCGGTCTTTGTTCGTGCCATCGGCCTCAAACTAGGACGAGCGCCCCGATTTGCGCAAGTTGGACGAGGGGCAACTTGCGATGGGCGATCCCCGGGAGACTACCGCGCGAATTCCCGTGGTGAGGCGCGTACGGCGCGCTCGAAAGCCCACTCGCGGATATGGTCCACCTGTTCCTTCATGGTTTTCGACAAGGGGACCACATTTGCCGTGGCATTGAGCAGATCGTCATCGTTCAGTTCGCGATCCTCGAGGCGCGCTGTTGTGATTGCCGCAATCACGCACTGTTCGCATTCGGCGCCGGTCCATCCTCTGGTGAAGCGCTTCAACCTCTCGAGGTTGAACTTCGTTGAATCGAGACCGCGTCGTTCCAGGTGGATGCGAAAGACCTCGACGCGTTCTTCATCGAGCGGCAGATCGACGAAGAACACCTCGTCGAATCGTCCTTTGCGGATCATTTCCGCGGGGAGAAGATCGATTCGGTTGGCGGTCGCGGCAACGAACAGGCCGCGAGTCTTCTCCTGCATCCAGGTGAGGAAGAAAGCGAAGAGGCGGGCCTGTTCGCCTGCCGACTCCGCGGAGGAGACGGCCATCTCGATTTCGTCGAACCAGCACACGGCGGGGGCGATCTGCTCCAACATCTTGCAGGCCTGTGCGAAGGCCGCTTCGGCCGGTCCGTGTTTGCCCGAGAAGATCTCCGTCATGTCGATTCGATAGAGCGGAAGTTGGAAGGTCGAGGAAATCGCCTTGATGGACAGGCTCTTGCCGCATCCCGAGATTCCCATGACCAGAATCCCTTTGGGGACGATGTCGGCGCTCACTTCATCGCGCATCTGAAACAGGCGCCGCCGCTCCATGAGCCACTGTTTCATCGTTTCCAGGCCGCCGACGTGATCGAGGCGGGTTCCGTCCGCCACGTACTGCACCAGTCCCGTGCGATTGACCAGCAGCTTTTTCTCTTCGAGAAGGGCAGGGACCGCTTCGGGGCCGAGATGCAGATGGGCCGCGGTGGCGCGCCGGATCGCATGGCGGGCTTCGTCCATGGTGAGTCCCTGCAGTGCCCGCGCCAGTTGCATCGTGGTGGCGTCGGAGGTGTCGGCCTCGCCGCCGCGATGGGTCAGGAGTTCCGCTTCTCGCCGCAGGAGTCCCGTGATCTCGGTGAGGTCTGGCAGCCCCGGTTCGAGCATGACGATACTGCGGCTGATCTCGTCCGGGATGAATTGCACGGGCGCCGAGATGACGATGAACTTGGCGTGATCGAAGCAGCACTCGTAGAGGTCACGCAAGCGGCGGCGTATTTCGGACGACTCGCGCATCACCTCATGGAAATCCTTGAGGTGGAAGATTCCCGGACCCTTGTGTTCCGCAATGAAATCGAGTGTGTGTCGCGGATTGATCGAATCGGGTTCAGCCGTTCCGGCGGCGTCGCGCAAACCCTCGGTGAGGCTCCAGGTCCAGACGGGG
>CAZEWD010000234.1:4613-5156 GCA_964515725.1 uncultured Binatia bacterium (SeqCode) | reverse complement strand
TGCCAAGGTTGCTACTGCCGCTGCGACGGTGCGTAGAATAATCCGAATAGAGTTATGCGCGGCTCGATCGATCATTTGGCGATACGCTTTCATAATCCGGCGAGTACCCGCTACTCGTATTCGTTGCGAAGCGCCTTCGGGAGCCAGATGTCCGGCATCAACCTACGATGATCCCATGCCGGAATATCGGATTCTGGGATGCCCTCAATCCTGAACGAAAGATCTTCGCCCTCATTGCTCCGAGACCAGAATCTTGCGTACCGCTGTCCTTGTCGATTGCGCCAGACGTCCATGTTGAAGCTGGCTCGCCCCAGGAAGTGATCGTCACGGCCGTAAACCCGCCAGATGCCTCGAGCACCAAAGCAATCCGGCAATTCGATCACAGTGATTCTGGAACGGCGACAAGGATGCTCGCCTCCTGCATACCGGCGCCAAGTCCTGGGATCCGGCCGGTGGGGGGAACGTCGACGGTAAGCCGCTGAAATACAACGGCAAAATCGAGAAGCTGGCGAGGAGATTCGAACTCCTGACCTGCTGATTACG
>CAZEWD010000234.1:0-4603 GCA_964515725.1 uncultured Binatia bacterium (SeqCode) | reverse complement strand
ATCACAGGGGAGAGCTCTCCCCTGTGTACCCCTCTGGTCGGGAGTTCGAGTGATTCTCTATTTCCATCAAAAAAGAGTACTTAGAGAAGTACTCTTTTTTGATGGAGCTACTGAGGAGATTCGAACTCCTGACCTGCTGATTACGAATCAGCTGCTCTACCGACTGAGCTACGCCAGCGTTCCGCGGTTTTGGACTTCCATCCGGTGGCGTCTGGTAACGAATTTGGCCAGCAGTGTCTAGCGGGCGCCTAAATAAGGAAGATTTTCGCAGTCAGATCAGCCGGGACGTTCTGGTGGAGTTGAGCTGCTGCCACGGCTCCACGATCAGACTGCTGGCGCAGGCACCGTACAGTGCATCCAACTGCGGCGACAAAACTCTATGGTGTCGCGACAAGTTCTTGTCCCCCGCACGCAGACCTTCTCAGATTCACACCCACATCGTTGTGTCCGTCTCACTCGCATCAGCAGAACTGCGCACGGTATGTCCGCGCGCAGTCGACTGTCGTTCGAATGCACCACCCACCTGACGAGTCCGCTCTTCGGGATCTCAGTATCACCCCGAAACTCACCGTTTTCGTACAGAGTAGGTGCAAGCGTCGCGAAACAGTTGGCGTCTTTCTCGGATGACTTCGGTGGAAAGGCCAGGAAAGGACGCCGTCTGCCCAGTGGCGTCCAGATCGCTTTGCGAGGTAAACCGGGCGATCTCAAGCATCGATCACCGCACGGCGACCATAGGCGGAGGTCACATACCCTCTGAAATAACCACGCGGATCTTCCTGAAACTCCCTACTGTTGGATGGCGCAGAATAACCAAGATCAACCATCTCTCTAGAGATCTCGGCAACTAACAAGGGTCCCTTGCCTGTGCGACGAGCGATCTCGATCGCAAGAAATACGGGCACGTTCCCCTGAAGAATTCCCTGCGGTTTCTTGCGTTGGTCTTTGAGCGCCGCAATCGCTGAGACGGCTTTCATGTCCTCGAAGATCTTCTTTGCATCCCTGACACCCCTGCGAAGCTGCTCCTCAGACCAGTCCTCAAAGAACCTGCGGATCGGCTCTGCGTTTTCGAGTACCTGAAGGTCATCGAGTGATTTCAGTCGCATCTGTCTCCCTTCCGTTTTCGAATCCCGTCCCGGGTAGTCATTTAGTTCTGAATCTTGGCAACCCCATGGAATGAGGGTGGTTTTCAAAGTCAGGTGACAGTTGGAACGTTCCAGCAGAGCTGATCGGCTACCACGGTTCTACGATCGGACTGCTGGCGCAGGCGTCGTAGAGTACATCTCACCGTATGGACGAGGCCAGATGTTGTCACGACGAGTGGTCGACACCCAGCCTGCAATTTTCCCCATGTCGGCATGGCAAAAAGGGCGCTTATGATCACCCAGAGGTTGCAAACCGCCACACGCATCAAGGACCACGCCGAGACTTTGTTCCTGCCCTAGATCCCCACACGCCTCGTTATACCTATCTCACAAACATGAGCAAAGCTGCGCTCGGTGTGGTCGCAGCACAGTCGACAGACCTTATCGCATCGATTACCAGGGGCGCTCCGCCGATTCGCGTAGGGCCCATCAGAAATGTCGTGCCCGGAATCCGCCCGTGTTGGGAGGACTTATCCACAAGGCTCACGCGGGTACGAACTTTGGCAGGGTGGCCTCCTCGCTTACCGTCTCGAACATCACCTTCACCGGCATCCCGATCCGGATCTCGTTCGGCGGTACACCGACCAGATTCGAGATCATTTTGGCCCCTTCCTTCAGCTTCACCAACACCACCGCATAGGGCACCTCTGCAGCAAATCCCGGATGGTAGACCTGATGCATCACGTTGAAGCTGAAGATCTCACCTTCCCCGCTCACGGTGGTCCATTCCGCTTCACGCGACAAACATCCCGAACAGATCGGACGAGGCGGAAACCGGTACGTTCCACAGTGCGTGCATCGCTGTACAACGAGCCGGCCTCTACGGGCCGCGGCAAAAAAGGG
Source organism: uncultured Binatia bacterium (SeqCode) (assembly GCA_964515725.1). Classification (GTDB taxonomy): domain Bacteria; phylum Desulfobacterota; class Binatia; order HRBIN30; family HRBIN30; genus CAZEWD01. The sequence continues at coordinate 2,618 of CAZEWD010000234.1, read as the reverse complement.
CTCCAACTCGGGGGTGACGGTGGGAACGGGTTTGGGGGAGCGTTCCGATTCGATCGATTGATTCATTGTGCCCTCGCGAGGCTCGGCATCATCTTCATCGGATGAATGGATTCATCAAGAAATCTGGTTTCCCAGAATCAGTGCCGAATGTGTCGACAAGATCCCACCATTACCACTGACAAGTGCTGTCTTTGCCTCGGGAACCTGACGTTCACCACCATCGCCCCGGAGTTGGATCACGGCCTCCGACACGGGTGTCATACCCCACATATAAAAGGAAGAGAGCTGGCCGCCGCCGGTGTTCACAGGCAGTCTGCCACCCGGCGCCGTCTTGCCATCGGCTACGAACGGTCCGCCCTCGCCCTTCTTGCAGAAGCCGTAGTCTTCGAGGCAGACAAGGACCGTGAACGTGTAGCAATCGTACAGTTCCACGACATCGATATCGTCCAGTCCGAGACCTGCCATCGCAAAAGCCGTCTGTTTGGCGATGACGGCGCCCGACGTCAGAGTCTCCACGGGATCTCCGCCAGGATGTCCCTGTCCCATTCCCAACACATACACTGGCCGGGTCTTCAGATCGTGAGCACGCTCTGCCGAGGTTACGATCAGCGCAAGACCGCCATTCGACACCAGGCAACAGTCGAACAGGTGGAACGGTTCAACGATCCAGCGAGAGGCGCGGTATTCATCGAGTGTCAGCGGTGTATCGTGAAACTGTGCCATCGGGTTGCGGTTCGCCCACTGTCGCTGTGCCACGGCGATGGCACCCAGATGGTCATTCGTCGTGCCGTACAGGTGCATGTGACGTTGTGCCACCATGGCGTACAACGCATTGATGCCGAACATGCCGTACGCCGCGTCCAGCCCGCGAGCAAATCCGTACGCGCCTGCTGATCCGGTGCCCTTTCCCTCGGACTTCGGCTTTGGCGGTTTCAGTGGGGCGTCGGAAAACACGCACGCCACCGTCGTGCACATTCCTGCGGCAATCGCCTGTGCGGCATGCTGGATCATAGCGCACGCGGTGGCGCCGCCGGCATTCATCGTCGCCGACAGCTTCAGGTTGCGCAGCCCCATTGCCTGCTGCAACTGAAAGGAACCCATGCTTGCCTCACCCCAGCTCAGGCCGGGATTCAGCAACAGGCCGTCCAGATCATCACGCAGCAACCCTGCATCATCGAGAGCGAGTTGCACGGCCTCAACCGCTAAACCGACATGGTTCGTGTGGAAGACCTTCCCCTGCGGGGTAATGCCAAGGCCGGCGATCGCAGTGCGTGTAGGAGACGGGGTCATCGGTGGATCGCGGCACTCTGCCACGACTTACGGTCACACGGAAGATCGCAGGATTCCGAATATACAAAAATCGGAAGCCCGGGGGCGACAGAACCATTGACCTGTTGAGAAATCGACACCATGGATCGGGCCCGAACTGGTGGTACGACCGATCCCTTTCAACCAAACATCGCAATCATCGCACTGCCGGCAGCAATGATGCTGGCGCCGATCAGGCGATAGCGTGTGTCTTCGCCGAGGAAGAGCTTTCCGAGCAGGACTCCGAAGACGATGCTGCATTGGCGCAATCCGAGAACGTAGCTGGCGGGTGATTCGGTGAGCGCCCACAGGATGAGGAGGTACGAAAAGCCGCTGATGATGCCTGAGAAAAAGATCGTACGGAAGTTGCGGCGCAGTTCCGAAGTCAGCCGCCGTGGCATATTTCTCCCGAGGATCGATGCAATGCAGACGGACTCTCCAAAGCTCAAAAAATACAGAAAGAGAAACGGATGAGTTACGCCAACACCCTGTTTATCGACGATGGTGAAGAGGGCGATGAACACCGCTGTTGTCAGTGCGTAACGTGTGACCGGGGTACGGGCTACCGAAATGAAACCATGTGCTCTCACGGCGGGAAGCTGCAGGAGCAGGGCGCCGAGTCCCGACAGGATTGCTCCGGCGATTCCGCCCGCAGTGAGCGCACCGCGGCTGACGAGAACGTCCCAGACGACGACGAGGACCGGTGCGGTACGGCTCAGCGGGTAGGCAACCGACAGATCACCCGCATCGTAGGCCTTCAACAAGAAAAGCGCGTACCCCGCATGCGTCAACGCCGATACACCAATCCAGAACCACCCAGCCGGCGGAATCGACGTATAGGAAGCCACCCACAGCGCAAAGGGTGCGTATCCCAGGGCGAGCATGAGTCCCTGGCCGAGAAAGAAGGCCCAGCGATCGGGGCTGCCCTTGTTGAAGAAATTCCACGTCGCGTGCAGCAACGCCGAAAGCAGCACGGCTGCGATCGCAACGAGAGTCATCGGAGGCGTTACTACACGGAGAGGCGGGTAGGGTCCATGGCCACCGGAGGAAGGTGAGGCCTAACCCGCTTGGACACCATGTGGCGTGTGTAACGGTGGGCGAACCCGCTTGGACGAACCCGCTTGGACACCCACCTTTCAGTTTCGCTTGGACACCCACTTTTCGCCGGGAGCCAGGGTGGGACTTCCCACATTTTATCAAGCTGCATGTGAAGGCACAGAGTATGCGCCTGAGTCGACTGCGAGTGCGGTATGACGTCGGCGAAGAGAGGGGTCGTAGAGGGTGCGGTTGCGCAGCATGACGATGGCAAC
>CAZEWD010000233.1:0-5170 GCA_964515725.1 uncultured Binatia bacterium (SeqCode) | reverse complement strand
CGACCAGGCGCGCACCATCCGCATCCCGGTGCACATGATCGAGACGATCAACAAGGTCGTACGGTCCTCCCGCTACCTCGTGCAGCAACTCGGTCGCGAACCCTCACCTGAGGAAATCGCGCAGAAAATGGAGATGCCGCTCGACAAGGTACGCAAGGTCCTACGTATCGTGAAGGAACCGGTCTCTCTCGAAACACCGATTGGCGACGAGGAAGAGAGTTCCCTGGGGGATTTCGTCGAAGATCGACAGACGGTCTCCCCCGCGGATGCGGCCGTCTATACCAGCCTCGAGGAGCAGACACGCAAGGTTCTGGCGACACTCACTCCGCGCGAGGAACAAATCCTGCGCATGCGTTTCGGCATCGGAGAAAAATCCGACTATACGCTGGAGGAAGTCGGCCAGCGATTCGCCGTCACGCGCGAACGAATCCGCCAGATCGAGGCCAAAGCTCTCCGCAAGTTGCGGCATCCCAGCCGCGCCAAGTCAATCGAACCGTTCATGGGGAACTGATCCGTTCATCATCACACATGGCACCCGATCATCATCCGGTGGCATTCCGGTGAGTCCACGCCGTCTCATCATGAGGATATATCTCCCCCCTCTCAAGTCAGTGCTGGTCCAGCAGGGTGATGTTCTCCCCTGGCGGCTCATGGAGGTCAGATGCTCAAAGAGGATCTAGAGAAAGAGTTGCGCAAGTGGCGCGAAGCCCGTGCACGCAAGCACGGTGGTAAGCAGTCTCCGTCGGATCGGCGGACGCTGCGGGTGAATGGGCAGGAGGTGGTGGTGATTACCAAGCCAAAGCGCGCGCTCGCCTGAGTGCGACCGCGGTTGCAACTCGCAGCCGCCCTGTAGTCTCTCCCGCTTCAAGTCACACGGGACGGCGGGTATCACGGCGTTTGTTCCGTGCGATGCACCGGTGGCTGCCGAATCGTAGTCACACCCCAGGCGGCAGTGTATCCCCCGCCCGCGCGAGCCCGGAACCAGACAGGGAATGGCAGCAACCCGGGGGATGGCAAATCCACTGGCCGGGCGACGTCCGGTTCGGACTTTCGCCGCTCTCCGGATCTTTACCGCTACTGTGCTTCCTCAGGGAAGAACGGCGCGAACCATCCCACCCTGAGCGTCGCTAATCGCCAAAAGGACGAATCAGGCCTCGCCGGCCAGCATCGAACGGGCAATCTGGGAAGCCTGGATCTCGTCTGTCCCACCGTAGATCTGCAGCACTTTCGCATCGCGGCAGAGTTGCTCCACACCGTATTCTGCCATGTATCCGTTGCCGCCAAAGAGTTGCACCGCTTCCAGAGTCACCTCCATGGTCGCCTGCGCCGCATAGAGCTTGTTTGCAGAGGCCTCGGCGAAAGATAGAGACTTGCCATGCCCCGCCATCTCGATCTGGCGGAAGAGCATATTGCGGATATTCATCCGCGCCACGTACATCTTCGCCAACTTGAGCTGGATCATCTGGAATTCGCCGATCGGTTTGCCGAACTGGACGCGAGTTCTGGCGTACTCCGTACACAGGTGGATACAGCGCTCGACCATCCCGTAGGCCATGGCAACGACGCCTGAACGTTCGCTGCCAAACGTCGCCTTCGCACCGGCGCGCCCACCGTAGGCATCCTCGCTCTCCCCCATCAACCGGTCTTTCCCGACACGCACGTTGTCGAGAAACAGTTCGCCTGTCGGTGACGAGTGCATCCCCATCTTGCGCAGTGGCTTCGACTGCACCAGGCCCTCCATCCCTTTATCGAGGATGAAACTGACGATCTTGCGATCGCGTGGTTCGGCTTTGCCGTCGTCGAGCTTACAAATGAAAACGATGGTGTCAGCGTATGGACCGTTGGTGATAAAGGTCTTCTGGCCGTTCAAGACGTACATATCGCCGTCTCTGCGCGCCGTGGACTTCATCGACCCGAATGCATCGGAACCGGAACCGGGTTCCGTGATGGCCCAGGCGCCGATATTCTCCAATGTCAAGATCGGCAACGCCCAACGGTCACGTTGCTCCCAGGTACCCCGGCTCATGATCGTGCCCGCCGTGAGTCCCACACTGACCCCCATGGCGGTGACCATTCCCGGACAGTACTTGGACAACTCGATGACCGGGATCAGTTGCATGGCAAGCGCGTCGGCAGCTTGTTGTCCGCCTCGTGCACCGTGTTCATCGTCGGCTTTCTGCTTGCCGCCAGCCATGGCCTTGGCCTTCTCCGCTTCGTACCGCATCCGTGCCGCATCAGACAGACCGAACATCTTTGCCATCTTTCGCATCGTGTCGTAGGGTGGGAGATCGCCATGCTCGAGTTGTTCGAGGTTCGGCACCACCTCTGCTTCGACAAATTTCCGCACCATGTCCTGGATCATCTGGTGTTGCTCATTCCACTCGATCATTGCGACACTCCTCGGTTGAGATGCGAGCCGCTTAGCGCGTGTCCCATTCCGAGGCAACGGAACAGACATCCGAAACGGAACGCGCATACGCGACCGAGCTACGGTGTGAAGTCAGCCACATGCCCATCGCCGATGTGGGGAAGGACTGCGAGCGCCTCGTGCATCAGCGAGAATCCCCTGGTGCGGCAACGAGCCGATCCGAACTCTCTGATCCAGCCGCACACCACGTCCCCGTCTGTGCGAATCACACCGCCGGTCCGTAGTGGCCTTCCCATCAACGCCCATCTGGTGTACCGAATCTCCAATCCATCATCGAGGTGATCATGAACCCACGTATCCTGACGGGAGTCTCCGGTTTAGTCATCATGGCGCTTGGTGCCATGGCCATTCTCGATCCAAACCTGATGATTGGGTTCCTCGGATACGGCGTCCCTGCCGAAACGAGCCGCGCCGCCGTACTGGGTGAGATACGAGCCACCTATGGCGGCATCTTCTTTGTCATGGGAGTTTTCACCTTCCTCGCGACCATGAATCCAGGCGCGCAACGGGGCAGGCTCATCCTGATCGGCGGCATGTGGCTGGGCGCTTTCGCCGCACGACTTTATGGAATAACGATTGACGGCAACCCAGGCCTCATGGGTTGGCTCAGCGCTTCACTGGAGGCTGTGATCGGCAGCGTGTTGCTGTTGAGCGCGTGGTTGCCCAACGGAGACGACGGCCTCGAATACCGGCCTCCGGCTCCACGAATTCCCACGCAACCCAGCAGTGGAGCCGGTCTGTAGCCGATCTGCGTTACGACGATCGAAGTTGGAGATGGATCCAAGAACCTTGCTGGAATACCTGCCCGTGTCTCAACTGGGATTCGGGGGACTGGCGGGGATGGCGGCGGGTTACGCGGCAAAGAAACTGGCCAGACTCACGGCGATCGCCATCGGCCTGGCCTTCATCGGACTGCAGATCCTCGCGTACAATGGACTGATCACAATCAACTGGGGCGCCATGGAAACGACGGCGCACGGACTCTGGCAATCACCGGAAGGGGTGACCCTGGCAGAACGCGTCTGGACTATTCTTGCAGGGAATCTGCCTTTCGGCGTAGCCTTCGCGAGCAGCTTTGCGATAGGCTTCAAGCTCGGTTGAAAGACTCCGTTCAACCAACCATCGGGAGGACCAGTGCCGGTGGTTCGTTCTCGGTCAAATACTCGAACTGCTTACGAAAGTCCTCCACGGACAGGCCTGCAGTCCGGGCGAAATCACGCACCAGTTCGGGATGCTCGAAGTCGTCACGGCGCAAACGGATCATGTAGCGGCGGGCAATGCCGTAACGGGTGGAATGGATGTCGACGAGACGCACGCGGGCCCGACCCGTCTGCGGATCGATCAGTTCCGGGAAGGGTATCGGTACGAAACGCCCTCCCTGCATCGACACCATGACCTTGTCCCCGCCTTCAAGAAGGTATTTTGCGGCGCTGTAACCAAGGTCTCGCGTGTATTCCATGTCGAATGGAATCGGATCGGCGCAGCGCAATTCGTAGCCGATCTCCTTTGAAGTCAGCGCCGATTTGATGCCGAGTTGCCGGAGCCGTTCCATCACGGAGTGCTTCAGGATGTCGCCGAGATCGATTTCCGAAAGTCGGACGTGGCCGTGCGCATCACGCTCGGCGCCGGCGAGCCCCTGAACATCATTCGGATCCATCTCGAGGACGACCCCTTCGGCGACCACCGCCACACCATCCTTCCGGCCTTCGCTCAGGCGTTTGATGATGGCGCAGGCCAGGGTATCCACGATGGTTTTCAGGCGAATGGGTCTTTCCTCGAATTCTTCGAGAATGAGCGTCAGTGTCGCGCCTGCCGCCTTGCCAATTCCGAGCGCCAGATGACCGGCCTTACGCCCCATGGAAATCACGATGTACCAGCGCGAGGTAGTGAAGGCATCCACCATGAGATTCTTCACGATATCGACACCGACGTGTCGCGCCGTCTGGAAGCCGAACGTATCGACGTGCGGCGGGAGATCCAGATCGTTGTCGATCGTCTTGGGAACGTGAACCACCCGCAAACGTCCGGCCGATTGCTCGGCCAACTTCATGGCCGAGAACGCCGTATCATCTCCACCGATGGTGATCAGCCGATCGATTTCGAGTTTTTGCAACGACTGCACACACCGCTCGAGCAGACTCGCATCCTTCGTGGGGTTGGCGCGCGACGTGCCGATCATCGAACCTCCACGGAAATGGATTCGGCTCACGTTCTCGATGCTCATCGGCGTGACTTCCGTGATGTCGCCTGCCATGATGTGCTCGAAACCATCACGTAAGCCAATCACATCGACATTCTCGACAAGGCAGCGAATGGTCGCGGCCGCAATGACACTGTTGATTCCCGGCGCCGGTCCCCCACCCACCAGAATTCCCACCTTCTTTGCGTTCGCCATGTTCCTTTTCTCCTTCCAATCCGTCGGCCGATTTCGATGCTCGCCGCCGGGGGACGCACAGTCAATAGATCCCCCGCGCTGCTGGCCACCCTATGGACACCTCCGGCTTGCCGCCGGCCCTCGCGCATCGGCAGCACCCTGTTTTCCATCGGCCAGCGTGTAGCCCTCACGTTCCCGCTGGGGCGGAAGGCAACGGCCTGGGCGGACCATTTCCAACCAGCACTACTTTCTGGCCACGGACACCGCGTGCACCAGGAAACTCCCTGCGATGAGACCGCGCCCGTCTCTCACATAGCGGCGCCGCAAATCCTCCGGCTTTGCCAGGTCCAACACCCGGAACCCCAGCC
>CAZEWD010000232.1:817-5179 GCA_964515725.1 uncultured Binatia bacterium (SeqCode) | reverse complement strand
GGTTTGGAGTGCTGGTGTCGATCGTCTTTTTGCCGGTTGCCCATGGGGTTGAAGGGGGACACCTTGATCCGCAGTTGCTGTGGTTTCCGCAACTGTTCGAGGGGCACGTCGTGATCGCTTGCTTTCTGTTCGCCTGGTGGCGATTGCGAGGAGACATCACGCTCGCCACTCTGCTGTCTTTGTCGGCATCGGGATTGGGACGCAAGGTCAAAGACGGAATCGTTGCCGGTATCACGGGCTGGATGATTACGATTCTGGTGACGGGGACAGTGGCAGGAGGCCTGGCAGAGGCGTCGACCGAGTTGGATGGAACCCAGATCCCCGAGATCATCGTCTGGCTTGCCACGCTGCCTCTCTCACACCGCTTGTGCATCATCGTAGCCGCAATGACTTTCGAGGAAGCGTTCTTTCGGGCGTTTCTCCAACCGCGCATCGGACTGGTGGCGTCGAGTATCCTCTTTGCATTGGGGCACTTCAGCTATGGCCTTCCTTACCTTGTCGTCGGAGTCTTCACGATCTCCCTTGTCCTCGGCCGTACCTTCACGCGGCACGGTGATCTCATTCCTTGCATCGTCGCACACGGAGTCTTTGACGGCATCCAATTGCTCGTGGTTCTTCCCTGTGCGGTCCATTTCTGGGCCACATGACGTTCTCCCGCCCCCGATTTACGATCATCCTGGGCCGAGTTCCCGCCGCAAGGTCCCCGGGGGAGTGGGCTGTGATTACGAGTCCGATCCGGAGCGCTTTGTGCATCCTGACTCTGCAACTTCCCAGCTCCGGATTCGGGTTCGAAGTTGGCAGATCCACTTGAATCACCCGAGACCGAGAGCCAAGAAGGTCCCAGTTCTGGTTTTCGGGGGTGACATGCGGTCGACGGCGGCGGCTTTGCTTCTTGCGGCGTTCTTCCTTTCAGCGTGCGGTACGGATCAGGTTGCGGTGTCCGGATCTCCTCCCGCTGCGTTGAGGGTGTCTTTGCCGGCCGATGGTGGAACGGTCACGACCTTTGAGTTCGATATCGAAGTGGAATTGCTCGACGAAACCATCGATGCCTCCAGTGTATCCGGAACTCTCAACGATACAGCCCTGGCCTTTGCTGCAAACGGACGTGTCCTGGTGGCCCACGTCGTTCCGGGTCCGCCACTGCGGGATGAGAATCGTTTGAGCGTAGCCGCCACCTCCGGCGGGCAAACCATCTCTATCGGGAGTTCGTTCCAATACCTGCCTCCGAAGTCACGGGCAATGCGCATCACGCGAGAGGATCAACTCATCCACGGTCCGACGGGCCACAGCCAGATCGGGGATTATCTGTTGGAGAATTCCGTGGCGCGATTCGTCGTGCAGGACGCTCCCAGGCGCGAGTTGGCAAACGTTGGCACGTACGGAGGAAACCTGATCGACGCGGAACTTCGCTCTCGTCCCGGACGTGACAATTTCCTCGAAATCCAGCCGATGGTGAACGTGGAGTCGGTCATCAACGCGCAGACCGTTGAAATCGTCAATGACGGCGAGGATGGCACACCCGCAATCGTGCGTACCTGTGGCCCGGATGATCTGCTCGATTTCATCAACCCGTCGGGCAACATCCGCGAGATGATCGGTCTGGAAATGCCCGCCAGTATCGACGACGCCGATTACGACGTGCATGGCTGTACCGACTACATCCTCGATGCGGGTGTTGCGCGGATTGGGATGGTCAGCACGATCTACAACCATACGGACGAAGATCTGGGATTGCTCGTGGGTGATTACATCGGAGTAGCCGGATCGATGGCCCCGTGGCTGGTGTCCGCCCGATATCGAAATGGAATCGGGGAGATTCTTGCCCTGCCGGTTACGGCGATGAGCCTGATCGGATTCGATATCTCGGACGGTCTCGATTACGGCTATGTGCCCATGCCCCTGGCGGGCTCCCCCATACCGACCTCCGATGTGCTTGCCGTGGCCGGTGTGCAGGTCGTCCTCCACGGCAACTCCATTTTTCAGGCGCTGACGGGCCAGCCGCCCACATTCGTGGTGCCGGCGCGCGGCAACCGCTCCTATACCCGGTATTTTGGTGTGGGTAACGGCAGCGGCGGTAATGCCGTGGAGATGGCCAGCGACCTCATGGGTATGCCGACCGGGACGATTCAGGGGTGTGTCACGGCGGGTGGTGTGCCGTCGCCTTTTGCGCGCATTGCACTGGGTCCGGTCAGCAGCGGTGGTTCGATTACGGATCTGGTCAGTCACTTCGTCACGGATGAACATGGCTGTTTCGAGGGAAGGGTGGCACCGGGCAACTATGGGGCGGCTGCTGCTCAGGAAGGAACGCCTTTCGAGGGGAACGGGATCGCTCCGATCGTACGGCCCGTTTCGATCGAGGTGGGACAGGTGGTTCAAGTGAATTTCGAACTCCCTGCCGCGGCCAAAGTGCAAGTGAGTGTGCGTGACCAGGACGGCAGACCCATGCCGGCTCGCGTCATGCTCCTCGGCTTCGATCCGAGTCCTGCCCCGCGCCTGACAACATCGATCATTACCGGTACGGCGACGACCTATCTTTTCCGGGATTCCGGTGATGAGGCGACGCCGTTCGGTATCGTTCAATTGGGCTATTCGAATGCAAAAGGCGAACTGTCGTTCGACGCAAAACCTGGCGAATATGCCCTCGCCGTGTCGCGCGGGGCCGAGTATTCGCTCTTTACGAAACGAGTTCAGCTCGTCTCAGGCGAGACCGAGCAGGTCGACGCCCGCCTCGCTCGGGTTCTCGACACGCCGGGGTTCATCTCTTCCGACTTCCACGTCCACGGTCTGAACAGTTCGGATTCACGCACGAGCAACACGCGGCGTGTGGCTCAGTTCGCTGGCGAAGGTGTCGAAAACATCGTCATGACGGATCACCACGGACGCACTGACCTACGCCCGACCATCGACGCGCTCGGACTCGGGGAGTTCATCACGACAATCGTGGGCGAAGAAATCACGAGTTGGGAATTCGGGCATTTCAATGGCTACCCGCTCGATCGTGTCCCGGGCCACCAGACCGGAGGCTCCGTCGACTGGGCCCGTCCGGCGCCACCGGGGGAGGATTTTCCCTCGAAAGGTGCCTACGTCATGACGCCCGCAGAAATCGATCATGCCGCGCGTACGGGTCCCGGCAGCCGTCCGACGACGATCGTGCAGAACAACCACGTCGATAGTTTCTATGAGCCGCTGAAAATCGACAGCTCCCTCGTGCCGCCCCGTTCGTTCCTCTCGGACGAGGAAAAGCTGAGATTCCGGCTCGACCCACGTGTCGATAACTTCTTTCACCCGTTCGTTGCGATGGAATTGATCAACGGAGACGGGCGAGTCCACCAGAGTCGTTTTTTCGATCACGACATGGGGATCTGGTTCAACCTGCTGAATCAGGGGATCCTTACGGCCGGAACCGGCGTCACCGATACACACGGATACAGCGAGTTGAACGTGGCTGGAGCTCGGACGTGGACCGCCGCGCCGGTAGACCTTCCGCCAGAGATTGACCCGGATCAGGTGACCCATGCCGTCGTCAGTGGTCGTGCGATTGTCGGCCAAGGCGCGTTTGTCGAAGTCGAACTACAGGCTGACGATGGCAGTGGCGCGGTGGCCGGCTTACGTCTGGATCAACCGAATACGGTCGTATCGGCAAACCGCAATGTAATCTTGCGTATTCGTGCCCAGTCGCCGCTTTGGGCGGAGTTCGACACCATTCGTGTCTACGCCAACTCCCCCACATTTCCGACAGGAACCAGGGATGGTGTGAATGTCTTCTTCAGTGCCCATCCCCAGGTGGAACTCCATGCTGGCACCGACTTTCAGCTCGACCGCAAGGAGATCGTCGCGACGATTCCGGGCGCGGCACGGTGGGAGGCCACCGTGGCGCTGCCTTTTTCCAACCTCCCCGAAGACACCTGGTTTGTCGTTGCGGTCTCGGGTACGGATGGCATCTCGCGCCCCATGTTTCCCGTGTCACCGGCCGACCTGGATCGGACACGAAATCTGACCCTCGACGATCTGCTCGACGGCAATCTCGGTGAGAACGGTGTGCTTGCAGTCGCCGTATCAAATGCCTTGTACGCTGACGTCGACGGGACACCTGGTTTTCAGGCGCCTTTGGCTGTCCACCAATCACCGGGGTGATTCGTGGACGCCTATTGGTAGATGACGACTTTGTGTAATCGAACCGATCGCTCTGCGGCCGGGACGGTGCCGGCATGAATTCTCAGCGTCTGTGGGCCTTCCCTGGGAATATCGATGGTAAAGGCCTGTGTCGTTTCGGATGTCGACGGGAGAGAGACCTCTCCAAGCTGGTTCCCGTTCACCTGGACGATGATGGCCCCGCCCTTTTCCGATAGAGCGCTTGCCGTC
>CAZEWD010000232.1:0-807 GCA_964515725.1 uncultured Binatia bacterium (SeqCode) | reverse complement strand
GGGTACGTCGCGCGTCTGCGTAGAAAGTTGCCTCGACATTACCGCCAGAGGGGATATCCATCGCCCCATCGGGGTGGCTCGTGCTGCCCTCGCTGGCTCTCATACCGGAAGGCGCCAGCGTCAGGACGCCGTGCGGCGGCGGAGTCGAGCACGCAGGAAGCAGAAGCAAGGCCAGCAGACAGGCGGAGCGGCGCATCACGGCGCGCTTACCGGTACGGCCCACGAGGGTCAAGGCCGCGGCAGGAAGCCTTGAGATATGCTTGATGGTCGGTCATAACCACCTTCCTATGAGAACCGGCATGCTGCCGAGCGGGACGGGAAATCCCGACAGCACGAGTCCAACGGCGCTGGCAACCGAGAGGGTCAATCCATTGCGGGCGGGTTGGGAACACTGGAAGAGAATGGCCCATGCCGTCGGGGTCGTACAGACACGTTTTCTCATGGTGATTTTCTATTTTGCCGTTGTTCTGCCGACGGGAATCTTCATGCGTCTGTCGCAGGACCGGTTACGGCTGGCGCACCCGGACGGAAGCTGTTGGATACCCCACAAGCAGGAAGAACCGAGTATCGAAACCGCTCGCAGGCAGTTCTGAGGATCTCGCTCCGCGCTGGGGTCCCGGGAGAGCGAGGATGCGCAGTAGCCGGGCCAGACACATTCTCGTTATCCTGACCACTGTCCTGGCTCTTTTCCTGCGGTGTGTCGGGCAGACCGAATCCAGTTATACACCTGCTGAAGCACCCATCGTAAACTGGGCGTCGCCGCCAGCCGCCGCGGGCCGCGAGCCGCCGGCGCCGGTGCCGGTGCCG
>CAZEWD010000231.1:0-5202 GCA_964515725.1 uncultured Binatia bacterium (SeqCode) | reverse complement strand
CCTGCATGATTTCTCCGATGTGTTTATCACTGGCTGACGCGGCTTCGCGTGTTGCTTCTGAGTCGAGACCGGTAGAATGCGCCGGTCTGTCCGGCCCGTGAAAATACGCCAGGATCAACCGCGGTCTCTGCCGATCCGGCAGTTGAAGCATTCTGATCACCTGTGCGGTGCGGACGCCATCCTCGGGGAATTCAGCAAACTTGTGTTCCGCTGAAACGATACCGGCCTGCTCTCCTTTGTTTCCGGAAAACCGGCCCACCCAGCCGAGCGCCGCGCTGCGTACGCCCTGTCGTTCGGCCACCTGATGCAGATGTTCGCACTCGAGCAGCCAGTCTGCGTCGTCGCTGTGGTCGTATTGTCCTCGCTCTGGATCCAGGAAGCGATTGGCGATGATGCCGTGGCGTGCTGGCCAGCATCCGGTTGAAATGGAAACCTGGTTGGGCAGCGAGGAGGAAGGAAACACCGGTGCCATTCTATGGGTCCACACGCCCTCCCCGCGGATTCGAGTGAGATTGGGCGCTTCGATCCGCCCCAGGAGCGCAGGCGCGAAGCCGTCGAAGAGCAAGACGACCACGGTGCGATTTCGTGCTGCCTCTACGGTGATCGGCACCAGAGGGAATGCGAGCGCGAGAAGTGGAAGAAGGAGAAGAGGTCGTAGCCTCATTGTCTGTTGCGTAGCACAGGTAGCCCTGGTGGATCGACGGTCGGTCTCCGTCGCACGCCGGTAAAAGTCATTCATTTCCATCCCGATCCCCGCTACAGGGCCGAACGCAGGGGAGGACCGAATGACCAGGGCCCATTTTGGAGTGACGTTGCCACAGATCAAGCGGACATGGGAGGAGACGCGAGCGACGGCTGTCGAAGTCGATCGCCTTGGATTCCACTCGGTGTGGTTGAATGACCACCTCTACGGAATTCCCATGCCCAATATGCCGATTTTCGAGGCCTGGACGACGTTGGCGGCCGTGGCGGCGGTGACTTCGAAAGTGGAGTTGGGCACGCTGGTGACTCCAGTCGGATTCCGGAATCCGGCGCTGCTTGCGAAGATGGTTGCCACGCTCGACAACATTTCGAACGGGCGCGTGATCGTCGGTCTCGGCTCGGGTTGGTTCGAGATGGAATTCCTGGGTTATGGCTATGACTTTCCACCCCTGCGAGATCGGCTCTCGCAACTCGAAGAGGCGGCGGTTCTCCTGAAAGTGATATGGACCGAACCGCAGGCGACCTATCGGGGCTCACACTTCAGTGTGGATTCGGTGTTTTGCGAACCGAAGCCAAAGCGACAGCCACATCCGCCGATCCTGATTGGCGGTGGGGGTGAGAAGGTGTTGTTGCGCATCGCGGCCGAGCACGCCGCGATCTGGAACAATCTGGCTCTCAACCAGAATGATCTGGAGACGAAAATTGCCCGGTTGCACGAGCACTGTGAGGCGGTGGACCGTGATCCGGCGACGATCACGATTTCCCAGCAGTGTATGGTGGTGATTGGCTCTGACGAAGCGGACGCACAGGCAAAGCTGGAAAAGGCGCAGGCGATTTATGGGGGTCATATGGGTGCGGCGGGACCGTTGACGATTGCAGGTAGCCCCCAACAGTGCATCGAAAAGATTCAGGCGCACATGGCGCTTGGTTGTACGATGTTCATCATGGAGTTTTTCGGACGCGACCCGCGCCAGCCAGCGCAATTGTTCGCCGAGAAAGTCATGCCTGCCTTTATGTGATTCCGCAGGTAGACGACCCCCGGAAGGTTCAGTCGGTGACCTCTCCGCCCGGGGGTTCCAGCTCAGTCCCGTGCCTGTGGATTGAGGGAGTAGGTTGCTGTGATCGATGTATGCGCCAGGATGTGCCCCTGCATGGCCTTCAACGCGTCGGGACCCGTGAAGCGTGCGGGTAGACCGAGAGAAGCCACATCGAGTGCGTAGACGGTGAATACGTAGCGGTGTACGCGCTCATCGTTGAAGGGCGGCCACGGACCGTCATATCCACCATAATCGCCGCTCATGTTCTCGTCACCTGCGAACCAGGCCGTATAGTCATTGATGCCACGGTTGCCGTGCCCTGTCGGCCCTGGTGTCTTGCCCCGTGGCACAAAACCCTCCGAGTCGGCACCTTCCGCCAACTCCTGTACGGCCGGTGGGATATCGACCAGCACCCAGTGAAAGAAATCGACGCGTGGCAGATCGTAGGGCACCGTGCGTCCGGGCTGGTTCACGTCGTCGGGCCGCGACGGAACGTCGCTGTCGCAACAGATCAATGCATATGATTTTGTCCCGGCCGGCGCGTCCGACCATGCCAGATGCGGGCTCTTGTTCGCTCCCGGTACCGGTCCCCCGTCGCCCGGTACGCCGGCTGCGAATTCCGCGGGGATCCGTTCCCCGTGTTTCAGATTGCGACTCGTCAGTTTCATGGCACTCACTCCCCGTCGAAAGTTTCTGCGAGTATTTCCCGAAGCGTTCGCTGAATCCAGTGCCCACCGCTCGAAGCAGTCGACCCATGGAACGGCCAGACCCGGTCGGCCAGTGCCAGCGACTCCTTGCCCGGCCACGGTGCGCCACGTATGTACCGTTGCGATGGTTCCCTGGCGTCTGTTTTTCCTACTCACGTTCCTGCCACTTTCCGGATGTGTCATCGTCAGCGCCAATCTCGATCTGTTCGGCAGCCAGCCGCAGCCGCTCGTCGAACAGCAGGTTGGTGGCGAGGGCAAGGCGAAAATCCTTCTTCTCGATATCTCGCGGGTCATCGGTAGCGCCGATGATGACGGCCCGTTCGGTTTGAGCCGCCGCCCTGCTCTGACCACACGTATCCGTGAGGAGTTGGAGCAGGCGGAAGAGGATGAACGCATCAAAGCGATCGTGCTGCGGATCAACAGCCCCGGTGGAACGGTGACGGCCAGCGATCTCATTCATCACGAGTTGGCCGCCTTCAAGTCGAAGCGGAATCTTCCCATCATTGCTTATGCGCTCGACTTTGCGACCTCCGGTGCCTACTACGTGGCCCTTGCTGCCGATGAGATCATTGTCAGTCCGACCACGGTCACGGGCAGCGTCGGTGTCATCCTGATCGGGGTGAACTTCAGCGGTCTTATGGACAAGCTTGGTGTGGGCAATCAGACGATCAAGTCAGGAACGCTCAAAGACGCCGGCACACCTCTGCGGCCGATGACTCCGGAGGATCAGGCTCTGTTGCAATCCGTCATCGACAGCATGGACCAGCGATTTGTCGGCCTGGTGCGCGAACGCCGGCCCGGTATGAGTGATGAGGCGGTGCGGAAAATCTCCGATGGCCGGATCGTCACGGCGAGCGAGGCGCTGGGTCTCGGGATGGTCGACAAGATCGGTTACTTCGAGAATGCACTCGCCAGGGCGCGGCAGCGTGCAGGTGTGGAAAAAGCGCGTGTCATCATGTACCGCCGGCCGAACGAATATGCGGAGAACATTTACTCGCGTGTGACGGTCCCCCAGCCCCAGGTCAATCTGATCCATCTCGATTTCGGTGGTTGGATGCGTTCCCCGCAATTTCTGTATCTGTGGGCGCCCGGCGCTGGCGTTGGAAGTGTCCAGCCCGAACTTTACTGAGCGCTCGACCGTTGTTGCGTGGGGGGTGCTGCTTCTCAGCAGCCTTGCCTACTTCGGTCTGGTGAACGAAGCGGACAACGATTTATGGGGGCATCTTTTCGTTGGGAAGGAGATCCTCTTGCACGGGTCCGTCCCTCGCGTCGATCCCTACAGTTACACGGTAGCGGGCCAACCATGGGTCAATCATGAGTGGCTCACCCAGACCGTCATGGCAGGCTTGTACGAGGCCGGCGGCTCGGCGGCTCTGGTTCTAAGCAAAATTGGTCTTCTGCTGGTGATGTTCGGTTTTACATGGCTCGGTATGGTGCGGCGCGCAGCGGGCGGAATCGACAAGCCGGGCGGTGGCGAATGGCGTTCCGCGTGGGTCTGGGGTCTCGTCGGGGTGCTGACACTGTCGGTGTTGGCACGCGGTCTTGCGATCCGGCCCCAACTGGTTTCCTACTCGGCACTGGCGGTGGAACTGGCGATTCTGGACGCGGCGAGCCGGGGACACCGCCGTTGGCTGTGGTGGTTGCCGCCCCTCTTCCTTCTCTGGGCGAATTTCCATGGCGCCTTCGTCCTCGGGCTTGGTGTCCTCGGCGTGTTCACGGCATGGAGGGTGGTCACTTGTGGGGATTCTCCACGCGATCATGGGCTTTGCTGAATCTCTACGGACCGAAGCTGGCCTTGTACGTGTGGGACGAGTTGTCGCGGCCGCATCCGATCAGTGAGTGGCAAGCCGTCGGTTTGCAGGCGGAACATCTGCCATTCCTGTTGATGCTGGCGCTGTTTGTTGTGACGCTACCTTTTCGATCGGAATGGCGGATTGCTGGTTGGCGGGTACTGTTGGCGCTTGTCATGGGAGTCTTTGCCCTGCGCCAACAGAGGCATACCCCCGTGTTTGCTCTTGTTGCGGCACTCCCACTGGCAGAGCAGACCGAAGCCCTGTTCGGCTCTCCCCTGGCGAGCCGACTCGCTCTGCGTGCTTCGGTGCGGAACGCGGTATTGGCCGGCGTCATTGGTCTGGCTCTCGTACAGGGCCTTTTGACAGGGATGCGGCTGTGGCGCGACGGACTGAAGATCGTATTCGATCCGGAAGATTATCCCACGGGTGCTGTGGCGGCGCTCGAGTCGGGTGCTGCAGTTGGCAACCTTGCCGTTCCCCTCGATTGGGGTGCCTATGTCCTCTGGCACCTCGGCCCTCGGGTACGTCCCTCCATCGATGGCCGCTTTGCCACCGTGTATCCGTCCGGCTTCGTCGACACCAACTTCGAGTTTTTTGCGGCGGGACGGGGTTGGCGAAAGCTCATCGATGACTACCCGACACAGGCGGTTCTCGCTCCTGCATCGACGAACTGTCCGGTGCAGAACGAGCCCGGTTGGCGTCGTGTCTATGCGGACCGCGTGTCGGTCCTGTTTGTCCGCGCCGGGTACGAAGACGCGTTTCGAGTGAGTCCGGCGCCGCCGTCGAAAGGTATTTTCCCGTGATTGCCTGTGATCTGCACTCTGCCATGCTGGGTCGAGTGTGGGCCGTTTTATTTTTCTGGAATTGCGGTTAGTAAGGAGGCGCCCTCTATGAAAGCGATCGTATTGTGTGCAGGTTTAGGGACGCGCCTGCGGCCGCTCACGTTCAGCACGGCCAAACATC
>CAZEWD010000230.1:0-5238 GCA_964515725.1 uncultured Binatia bacterium (SeqCode) | reverse complement strand
CGAGTCGGGGATCACGAGAAAGTGAGAGAGAAACGGCCCGTCAATTCACAGCCTCCGCCTCCTGCTTCCACCCCCATACAGGAAGCCGGTGCATCGATCCGATCCTTCATTGCCGTGGATCTCGAACCTGCCGTTCTGGAGAGGCTTTCCTCGTTGCAATCACATCTCCGCCAGTGTGGTGGCGATGTGCGCTGGGTACGACCGGAAGGAATCCATATTACATTGAAATTCCTCGGTGCAGTGGCGCCACAGCGTCTGGATCAGGTGAACACGGCGGTGCGGGCAGGTATCGCCGGCGTGCCGGCTGCAACGATCGGCGTACAGGGGATAGGTGGTTTTCCCTCTCTGCAGAGGCCGCGGATTCTCTGGGTGGGTTTGCGCGACGATGGAACACTGGCGGAACTCGCGAGACGGATCGATGTGGCACTGGCTGCGCTGGGGTTTGTTGAAGAGAAACGTCCATTCCGGCCACACGCGACCATTGGCCGGGTCAATTCCTGGCGTGGTTGGACGGCGATAGAGAAGCGAATTGACGAGCACATCAATGATGACTTTGGAGACAGTGCGCTGCGCGAAGTCATCGTCTATCGCAGCACATTGCAGCGCGGGGGCGCCGTCTACACCCCGCTCTGGACAATTCCACTGACGGAGAATAGAGGCACAAACCATGACGCTTGATCCAAATCGGGAACGCGCCCTCGACCTCGCCCTGGGCCAGATCGAGAAACAGTTCGGCAAAGGCGCCATCATGAAACTCGGCGAGCAGTCGCACATCCGCGACATCGAGGTCGTGCCGACGGGCTCCCTCGGACTCGACCTTGCTCTTGGTGTCGGTGGCGTGCCACGCGGCCGCGTCGTCGAAATCTACGGGCCGGAATCGTCGGGAAAAACGACGCTGGCACTGCAGATCGTCGCGCAGGCGCAAAAACTCGGAGGGATCGGGGCGTTCATCGATGCGGAACACGCTCTCGATATCGGCTATGCGCGCAAACTCGGCGTGAAGGTTGAGGACCTTCTCATCTCGCAGCCCGACCATGGGGAACAGGCCCTCGAGATCGCGGAAACCCTGGTGCGCAGCGGTGCCCTCGATGTTCTCGTCATCGACTCCGTTGCCGCCCTCGTACCGCGTGCCGAAATCGAGGGGGAGATGGGTGAGCCACAAATGGGCCTGCAGGCGCGCCTCATGTCGCAGGCGTTGCGCAAACTCACCGGCACCATTTCACGTTCGAAGACCATCGTGATCTTCATCAACCAGATCCGCATGAAGATCGGCGTCATGTTCGGCAATCCCGAAACAACCACGGGCGGCAACGCGTTGAAGTTCTACGCATCCGTGCGCATCGATATCCGCCGCATCGGTTCCATCAAACAAGGCGATGAAATCATCGGTAGCCGGACGAAAGTGCGTGTGGTGAAAAATAAGGTGGCGCCACCCTTCAGAGAGGCGGAATTCGACATCCTGTACGGCACCGGCATCTCCAAGGAGGGAGAACTGGTCGACATGGGGGTCGAGGAAGGCATCGTCGAAAAGAGCGGCGCCTGGTACTCGATGGAAGGCGAACGGATCGGACAAGGCCGAGAAAACACGAAGGAGTACCTGCGCGAGCATCCAGATCTCGCGGCTCGCATCGAGGAAAGGGTACGGCAGAAGTTCGGCTTACCCATAGCCAGCACGGCAGCGCCGGCGGCGGAACCGAGCGAATCTGGCAAGACCGACACGAAGCGGGGGCCGCGCGCCAGTTGAGTGTCATCTTTTGTTCGAGCCCAGGAGGAGCGCCTCGATAGATGGTGATCGATAAAGCCGGTATGGGGCTTGCTCGTGGAGGGCTTCATGCAACTCGATGAGATCCTGCAACGCGCCGTCGAGTTGCAGGCATCGGATATCATCCTGAAAGTCGGCGCACCGCCCGGGCTGCGTCTGCAGAGCGACCTGACGCCGTTGCCGGATGCGTGCCCTCTGACCGCAGAACAGATGAGCGCAGCCGTCGATGTGATGCTCGACGATTATCACCGCCGCCGGTTGTCGACCGAACTGCAGGCCGATCTCGCCTACGAGTCGGTGGACGGCAGCCGCTTCCGGGTGAACGTCTTCCGCCAGCGCGGCGATCTCAGCATGGTCATCCGCGTCATCCAACCGAACATCCGCACGATATCCGAACTGAACCTGCCTCCCGTGGTCGAACGCATCGCAGAAGAATTGCGTGGACTCGTACTCGTCACTGGGACCACGGGCAGCGGCAAAAGCACCACATTGGCCGCCATGATCGACCAGATCAACCGCCGCCGCGCTGCCCACATCATCACGATCGAAGATCCCATCGAGTACACGCACCGCGACCAGAAGAGCTACGTCTCCCAGCGTGAAGTTGGCTACGATGCCGTGAATTTTTCCGCCGCCCTGAGCGCCGCTCTGCGCCAGAATCCGGACGTCATCCTGGTCGGTGAAATGCGCGATCTCGAAACGATCGAAACGGCAATCCTTGCGGCAGAGACGGGGCACCTCGTCATGAGCACACTCCACACACTCGATGCGCCCGAAACGATCACCCGGATCATCAGCGCCTTTCCCGAACATCGCCGTGATCAGGTGCGGCTCATCCTGTCGGGGGTTCTGAAAGGCGTCATCAGCCAGAGATTGGTGCCGAGAGCCGATGGGCGCGGCATGGTGCCGGCGATCGAGGTCCTCGTGTCCACCGCCCGGATGCGGGAGTACGTGGCAGATGGACAGAGACTTCGCGAATTGCACGAGGTGATCGCCCAGGGAAGCACGACGTACGGAATGCAGACGTTCGATCAATCTCTCATGTCCTTGTACCAGCAAGGGCTGGTCTCACGCGAGGAGGCTCTGCGGAATGCGACCAATCCGGGCGATTTCGATCTGAAGCTGCGTGGTTTCTCGTCGGGAAGCGATGCCCGATGGGACAATTTCGAGGCACGGGACTCGGTTGGTGACGGTGGCAGATCGCGCTCCGGCATCTGATCCGTCCGATGGCAAACTCGCCCGGCACCGTGCTCTCCGTTGGCTGGCAGCACGGGAGCGTGGCACAGAGGAGATTCGCTCCCGCCTGAGGGCAGCCGGCTTCGCGAAGGATGTCGTCGAGGATACTCTGGAGCGACTCATCCGGGAACGTTTCCTCGACGATAGACGAGCGGCCCGTGGAGTTGCCGAGTCGCTGCACCGGCGCGGCCGCGGCCGGGTCCGCGCCCAACGCGACCTGATGCGGCGCGGATTTCCGAAGGAGTTGATTGGAAGTGTCGTCGAGGAAGTTTTTGCCGACGAAACGGCATTGGCACAACGCGTCTTGGCGACTCGTTTCGGCGCCCTGCCGCTATCCCGGAAAGATTTAGCACGAGCCGCCCGATTCCTTGTGGGACGTGGGTTTCCACAGGAGGTGGTCCTCGCCATCCTTGGGCAAGGTTGCTAATGAGTTTCACTTATGACCGGTGCCGATATCCGCTCCCAATTTATCGAGTTTTTCCAACAACGCGGCCATGAATTTGTGCCCAGCGCATCGCTGGTGCCCGAAAACGATCCGACCCTGCTGTTCACCAACGCCGGTATGGTGCAGTTCAAGAATGTCTTTCTGGGGCAGGAGAAACGGAGCAATCCCCGGGCGGTAAACTCACAGCGTTGTTTACGATTGAGTGGTAAACACAATGACCTCGAGGAGGTCGGACGAGACGGTTACCATCACACGTTTTTCGAAATGCTCGGAAACTGGTCCTTCGGTGACTACTACAAGACAGAGGCGATTCCCTGGGCCTGGGAGCTGCTCACGAAGGTCTGGAAGCTTCCGAAGGACCGCCTTTACGCCACAGTCTACCGCACCGACGACGAGGCCGAGTCGTTGTGGGCGAAAACCACCGATATTGCGCGTGACCGCATCATGCGCTTCGGGGAAAAAGACAACTTCTGGGAAATGGGCGATGTCGGCCCATGCGGTCCGTGTTCTGAGATCCACATCGACCGTGGTCCAGACTCGTGCGACAAACAGCACGAACCTGGCCACGTATGTGGTGTCAACGCCGGTTGTGCACGGTTCATGGAACTGTGGAACCTCGTTTTCATCCAGTACAACCGCAACGACGCGGGCGAACTCGAAGAGTTGGAGGCGAAGCATGTCGACACGGGCGCCGGCCTGGAACGTGTAGCCTCCGTGATTCAGGGCGTGCGTTCGAACTACGACACCGACCTCTTCCGGCAGTTGATCGAATTTGTCGAAGGGCACGCAGGAAAACGATACGGCGTAAAAGAAGCCGACGATCTGGCCTTCCGTGTGATCGCCGACCACAGCCGGGCTCTGAGCTTTCTCGTCTCTGACGGCGTGCTTCCGAGTAATGAGGGTCGGGGCTACGTCCTGCGCCGCGTGCTGCGCCGGGCAGCACGGCACGCCAAGCAACTCGGATTCGACCAGCCGTTCCTCTGGAAGGTCACCGAGGCCGTGGTGGCCGTCATGGGCACCGCATTTCCCGAGATCAAACCGCGGCGGGAACGGATTGAACAAGTCATTCGCGCCGAAGAGGAACGCTTCGGGGAAACCCTCGACAAAGGATTGACGCTGCTCGAGCAGGAGCGCGATGCACTGCAAGCGCGAGGGCAGCGGGTGCTTCCCGGCGAGATCGCCTTCAAACTCTACGATACGTACGGATTTCCCGTCGATATGACCGAGGATATTCTACGCTCTGACGGGATTGCGGTTGACCAGGAAGGATTTGCCGCATGCATGGAAGATCAGCGCAGCCGCGGACGTGAGGCTCGTAAGTCGAGTCGCATGCAAACGGAGTTGTTGAGTGATGCGCTGACTCGGATCACTGAACGCAGCCACTTCATCGGTGACAGGATCGCCGTTGCAGAGTCTCGCATCATCGCCCTGCACGCGCATGGCGGCCCGCAAAACGAGGTGCGCGAGGGCGACGAGATCCACCTTGTGACAGCCGAGACGCCCTTCTACGCGGAGAGCGGAGGCCAGGTGGGAGATCAGGGCATCATCGAAACGGCACGTGGCGACCTGATCGAGATCGTCGACACACAAAAGGCGCGGGCTGATCTGACCGTACACATTGGGCGTGTCGTACGCGGCGCGGTCCACACGGGAGATACGGTGACGCTGCGAATCGATGGGGCGCGGCGCGATGCAACCCGCCTCAATCACTCGGCAACCCACATCCTTCACGCGGTGCTACGAGACCACCTGGGTACAGAGGTGCGTCAGGCCGGTTCGCTCGTCGAACCGGGGC
>CAZEWD010000229.1:0-5261 GCA_964515725.1 uncultured Binatia bacterium (SeqCode) | reverse complement strand
TCCGGGATCTGGAGGGGCGCTGGAGTCGTCCGGCGCACATGATCGTCCGGATCACCAACTGAAAATGCGGGGAGGGACCGCTGTGGGATCCCTCCCTGCGAGCCATCCGGACGGTGCGGTTATTCCACGGTCCAGGTGTCACCCTGCCGGAGCAGGGCCTGGAGGTCGCCGGGGGATCGTTTCTGTGCCCCCCGGATCTGTTCAGCGACGATGTCTTCGTAGGGGCGACGCTGCATCGCATGCAGCACGCCGATCGGAGTGGGGAATTTGTCAGGCGTCATCGAACTGAGCAGAAAGGCCAGAGCGGAATCCTTTTCGTCGTGGATGATCAAGTCCGATTCACTGATGCCGCTCCCCAGCGTCACGACCTCCAGGGTCTGGCCGTTCAAGCGAATGCCGAGATCCCGGTTTTTTCCGAAAATCAGCGGCTTGCCATGTTCGAGGACGAGTTGTGAATCTGCCTTGGTGCCTTTTTCCGTCAGGTTCGCAAATGCACCGTCGTTGAAAATGTTGCAGTTCTGCATGATCTCAACGAACGATGTACCCTGGTGCTCGTAAGCCCGCCTGAGCATTTCCTGTAGATGCTTTGCTTCGACATCGATGCTCCGGGCGACGAACGTTCCAGCGGCTCCCAGGGCCAGCGACATCGGGTTGAACGGGTAATCGGCTGACCCCATCGGTGTGGATTTGGTGATTTTGCCTTGTTCTGATGTGGGGGAGTACTGGCCTTTGGTGAGGCCGTAAATCCTGTTGTTGAACAAGAGGATGTTGACGTTGATGTTGCGCCGCAGGATGTGAATCAGGTGGTTGCCGCCAATCGAAAGGGCGTCACCGTCACCGGTCACGACCCACACCGAGAGTTCGGGTCGGCTGACTTTCAAGCCGCTGGCGATTGCCGGGGCACGGCCGTGGATGCTGTGGAAGCCGTACGTGTTCATGTAGTAGGGGAAGCGGCTCGAACAGCCGATACCAGAGATGAACACGATGTTTTCACGGGGGACGCCCAACTCGGGCATGACCTTCTGGACCTGTGCCAGGATGGCGTAGTCTCCACAGCCGGGACACCAACGAACGTCCTGGTCGGAGACGAAGTCCTTGCGTGTCAAAGCTTTCGGGGGTGTTGCCACGGTATTCATCGTTCATGCCTCCAACATGCGATCGATGCGTCGCGAGATCTCGGCGACTTTGAAAGGCAGACCCTGGATCTTGTTCAGACCAATGGCATCGATCAGGTACTCGGCTCGAATCAGTCGTACCAGTTGCCCCGTGTTCATTTCGGGAACCAGACACCGCTTGAACCGGCGCAGGATCTTTCCGAGATCCTTGGGGAAGGGATTCACGTGTCGCAGGTGTACGTGCGACACGGATTTTCCTTCTGCCTGGGCCTGAGCAACAGCAGCGGCAATCGCTCCGTAGGTGCTCCCCCATCCAACCACAAGGAGATCTCCGGAGGCAGGGCCGTTCACTTGTGTCGGTGGTAAATCCTCCGAGATGCCGGCGATTTTGCGGGCGCGGAGGCGTACCATCTGTTCGTGGTTCGATGGCGAGTAACTTACGTTGCCGGTCAGATGTTCCTTTTCGATACCGCCGATACGGTGTTCCAGATCCGGTGTGCCAGGGACCACCCACGGACGTGAGAAACTTTGCTCGTCCCTCGAGTAGGGGAAGAACTCGCCGCCTTCGGTTCGAAACTTCACAGCGATCTCTGGCAGATCCTCGATATGAGGGATCAGCCACGGTTCGGCTCCATTGGCAAGGTAGCCGTCGGACAGCAGGATAACCGGGGTCATGTACTTCGTGGCAATGCGTGCCGCTTCGATCGCCATGTAGAAACAGTCCGATGGGGTCGCCGCGGCGAGGACCGGGATGGGCGATTCGCCATTTCTGCCATAAAAAGCCATCAGCAGATCGGACTGTTCCGTTTTTGTTGGCAGGCCAGTACTCGGACCGCCACGCTGGATATTGACGATTACCAGCGGGAGTTCGACGCTCACGGCCAGATTCATGGTTTCTGCTTTCAGGCACATGCCGGGGCCGCTCGTCGTGGTTACTGCGAGCGCTCCACCAAAGGCCGCCCCGAGCGCAGAGCCGATCCCGGCGATTTCATCTTCGGCTTGAAACGAGATGACGCCGAAATCCTTGTGTCCCGCCAGTTCATGGAGAATGTCACTGGCCGGGGTGATCGGGTAACTGCCAAGGAACAGGGGCAGTCCGGCTCGCTGTGCTGCCGCTACGAGGCCGAGCGCCATGGAGGTGTTGCCGGTAATGTTCCGATAAAGCCCCGGGGCGATGCGGGCCGGCTTGATCTCGTAGGAATTGGCGAAGACTTCGGTCGTATCACCAAAATTGAATCCGGCACGCAGGACCCGTTGATTCGCTTCCGCCAGTTCGGGTTGATTCTTGAAGCGCGCCGCAATCCATTTCTCCGTGGCTTCGATCGGTCTCTGGAAGAGCCAGGAGATCAGGCCGAGCGCAAAAAAGTTTTTGCAGCGATTTACCGTGCGTGCCGGAAGGTCCGTGTCCTGTAGCGTTGTCGCAGTCAGTTTGGTGATGTCGATGGGGAAGAATTGAAACCCGGCGAGCGATCCGTCGTCGACGGGCGAGACCTCATAGCCTGCTTTCTTGAGGTTCTGCTCGTTGAATTGTTCGCGATCGATTACGAGGATGCCGTTTGGTTTCAGATCGCCGAGGTTTACCTTCAATGCGGCGGGATTCATGGCAACCAGCACATCGAGATCATCACCCGGCGTGAAAACCGCGCGACTCGAGAAATTGAGTTGAAATCCCGAAACACCCGCCAGCGTGCCGGCTGGCGCACGAATCTCGGCCGGGTAGTCCGGCAATGTGCTCAGGTCGTTTCCTGCCAAGGCGGATTCGTTCGTGAATTGCATTCCGGTCACTTGCATGCCGTCGCCCGAATCTCCGGCAAAACGGATGACGACCGACTCGCGCTCTTCGCGAGGTTTTGACGGTGCTGCGACCGCAGCTTCCGGCAGAGGTTCAGCCATCGTGCTTTGTTCTCCTCGAATATTGAATTCTTCTGGACGATCCTGTCACCTGGCGCGCGACAGCCGGATCGATCACTGAACACGAGATATTACCTACGAAACGAGGCAATTCAAACGAGCTCGAACAACGGCTCGGTATGCGACGGTACACGCTGCAACGAAGCGGCGGTCGTACGCTGGAAAATCACGCGGCTGCGTCAATGCCCAGAATTTCGTACTGGGTCACGGAAAGCGCTGAGTTTGCCTTGATGACGATCTTTGTGTCGAGCTGTGCCTCCAGCAATCCGAGAACACGTTCTTCGTGCCGCTGGAGGTACTGTGCCGTTTCGGGATGCACCTGGACTGCGATTTGGACCAGGGATGGATTGCGTACCGCTTCGTGCCGGATGCGCCTCAGGATCTCATACGCGGTAGTCGCAGTCGATTTCATCAGGCCAGTGCCTTCGCAGCTCCGGCAGGGGGTGCACAAAATCTGCGTGAGACTCTCGCGCGAGCGCTTGCGAGTCATTTCGATCAGTCCGAGTTCCGAGATCGGTAGCAAGCGAGACCGGGCCTTGTCCTTCTTCAGCGCCTCACGCAGCGCCTCGAAGACTTGTTTCCGATGCTCGGTATTTTGCATATCGATGAGGTCCAGGACGATCAGCCCTCCGATATTGCGGAGACGGATCTGTTCGATAATGGTCTTCACCGCTTCCAGATTCGTTTTGAGGATCGTCTCGTCCTGATCTGTCTTGCCGACATAGCGTCCGGTGTTCACATCGATCACCGTAAGAGCTTCCGTTTGATCGATGACCAGATAACCGCCGGAGCGCAGCCATACCTTTCGCTCCAGTGCACGATGGATCTGCACTTCGATCCCGAAACGGTCGAAAATGGGATCGGTGTCTTCGTACAACTCGACCCGATTCTTGAACCGCGGCATTACGGCTTCGAGGAACTCGCTGAGACGTTGGAATTCACGTTTGCTGTCGACCAGAACGTGCCGTGTGTCGGCCGTGAAAAGGTCACGCATCGAGCGCAGCACCAGGTCCATATCGTAATGTAACAGTGCCGGTGCGCCGGCACTGTTGGCCTTGTCCTGCAGACGCCTCCAGAGCTTTGCGAGGAAACGCATATCCCCCTGGATCTCGCGTTTGGTGAGTCCTTCACATGCCGTACGGATGATGAAGCCCCCCTGTTCGGGACGTTCCGACAGGACGATTTCCTTGAGTCTCGTGCGTTCCTCTTCATTTTCGATGCGGCGCGACACCCCGATCTGATTCGAATAGGGCGTGAAAACCAGGTGCCGCCCGGGCAATGAGATGACTCCGGTTACCCGGGCGCCCTTGGAACCAATGGGTTCTTTCGCGACCTGGACGATCAGCTCATGGCCTTTCTTCAGTCGCTCTTCGATCGGTAGCCGGCGGGCGGTTGCACCCGGGACGGAGTTCCCATTCGACGAAGCGATTTCGAGATCGATGTCGCCATTTTCCCCGAAACTTTCTTCAGGCTCGGAGTCGAGATCGGAGACGTGCAGGAAAGCAGCTTTTTCGAGTCCAATGTCGATGAATGCTGCTTGCATCCCCGGAAGGACGCGTGTCACTCGGCCTTTGTAGACGTTTCCTGCCACACCTCTCCCATGCGCACGCTCGATGAAGATTTCGAGCAGACGCTGGTTCTCGACCAGAGCGACACGTGTTTCGAAGGGTGTCGAATTGATGATGATTTCACGGGCCATTTTCTCACACCGGTAGTGCGAAAGTGCCTGGGAGCGTTCGCTCTTGCGTTTGCCGAAAAAGGGTGTCGAGTTTCCTGACCTGTAATTCATTTGTCTGTTCGGGCCCGAGATGGAGAATGGCGCCCAGCAACTGCGCCGGCTTCAACGTGCCCTGCGGGCCGAACAGTAGCGTCACGTCGAGTTCCGACTCGCCGGTGACTCGTATGTCGATGACAAAGCTCCGGGCGTCGACGATCCGGGCGGCGCCTTTGGAGTGTTTTTGCAGAGGGAACTCTCGCGCGTTGTGAAACTCGTGGATGCGCCGGGCCAACTCCGCTCCGGGGATGCCTGCTGAACTCACGTCCACGCGATAGCGGAAGCCCTGAATTTCGGAGGTCGAACTGGGGCCATCGAGAGGGATTTCCCGAGCGTCGGTAATCTTCAGGCCGGCTGGCAATTCATGATTGAGAGTTTCTGCGAGAAAGCTGGCTTCCCATCGCTCGGTCAGGTGGAGGTCCACGATTTCAGATTCGCTCTCGGTACCCAGCGGCAGAGCT
>CAZEWD010000228.1:0-5306 GCA_964515725.1 uncultured Binatia bacterium (SeqCode) | reverse complement strand
CGCTACGAAGCTGTAGATGTCGGAGGCGTCACGATCTCACGGCTCGACGGAACGGAGACGCAGCACCATTGGAGTGCGTCTGCCAAAAATGACGACTTCCTCCCATGGCCGCCAGCCGAGTCGACGCTATCGATTCGTCACACGGGATCGGGGGCTCCCTGGGTCAATGTACAGAGCCGTGCCGCGATTCCTTCAAGCGACATCAGCAGCGGCTACACGATTCGCCGGAGCTGGCAGCCTGTGGAGGTGAAGACGCCCGGGGAATGGCACCGGGGTGATGTGGTGCGGGTCCGCCTGGAGATCGAGGCGCAAACCGACATGACCTGGGCCGTCGTGGACGATCCTTTGCCTCCCGGCACAGCACACCTCGCCGCCGGATACGGAAAGGAATCCGTTCTGCTCGGCACACAGTCAACGGGAACAGACCTCGCACAGCCAACCTTCACCGAACGCGGTGAACTCGCCTACCGCGCGTATTTCGAATACCTTCCCAAAGGCACCCACATCATCGAATACCCGCTGCGTCTGAATCAGCCGGGGAATTTCCATCTGCCGCCAACACGCGTCTCTGCCCTGTATGCGCCAGAGCTGTTCGGCACACTGTCGCATGAACCGCTGGCGATCCTGCCATGATGCCGCGCATTGCGATCGTATCGTTGCTGGGTGTTCTGGGAGGGCTCTTCGCGTTTCGTGCCACACAGACGCCAGTGGCGGTTCCGAGTTTCCAGATGGCACGGTCTGCGTGGCGATCCTCCGAGGCGCGACTACTCGATCGAAATGGACTCGTGTTGCACGAGCGGCGAGTGGACAAAGCACTCCGCCGTTTGCAGTGGATCAGACTGAAGGACATCTCGCCGGCGCTCGTCGATGCCGTGGTCCGCGTCGAAGATCGGCGTTTTCGTCTTCATCACGGGGTCGACCTCCGGGCTGTTGCCACGGCCGTTACCGCCTGGCTTCGTCACGGAACGAAGCGAGGCGCCAGCACGATCACCATGCAGCTCGCAAGCCTTCTCGAAGATCGGCCGCGTCTTGGGCGCCGCGGCTGGAGCGAGAAATGGAAGCAGATTCAGCGGGCCCGGGCTATCGAACAGTTCTGGTCGAAAGATGAAATCCTCGAGGCCTACCTGAACTGGGTCACCTACCGAGGAGAGCAGCAGGGCATCGCCGCTGCGAGCCATATCCTGGGTAAATTGCCGCACGGTCTGAATCGTTACGAGGGACTCGTTCTGGCGGCCTCTTTGAAGGATCCCAACGCGTCATCGCGCCGGCTCGAAGATCGAGCGCAACGTCTGGGCCGCGCTGTCGGGTTGATCCAGGCACAGGAGAACGTCACCCCCACGGTCACCGGTCTCACACAAGGGGCAGAGCGCGCCACCATACCAGTGGCGCTGGCACCACACGTGGCTCAGCGGATTCTCCGGAACACGGATGCAGGACGCGAAGTGCGCACAACCCTGGACGTACCCATCCAACAGCACGCAATCCACACACTCCAGACCACACTCGTGACGCTGGCGCGGCGTGGAGTCGAAGATGGTGCCGTGTTGGTGGTCGAGAACTCCAGTGGCAACGTGCTGGCTTATGTCGGCAGCAGCGGTTCCTTGTCACGAGCACCGATGGTGGACATGGTCGGGGCGCGGCGGCAGGCGGGGTCGACGTTGAAACCCTTCCTTTACGGGTTGGCCGTGGAATCCCGCATTCTGACCGCGGCAACACAACTCGAGGATCGTCCTCTGGAAATCGCCGTAGAGGGCGGACTCTATCGCCCGCAGAACTACGACGAAATGTTCCGGGGACTCATCCCCATGCGCACAGCCCTCGCCTCGTCCCTGAACATCCCTGCCGTACGCACACTGCAACTCCTTGGCGCCGAAGAGTTCGTACAACACCTGCGCCGTCTGGGAATGAAGAGCATCGATCGGCCCGGCAATTTCTACGGACCCGCATTGGCACTCGGGTCTGCCGAAGTCTCCCTCTGGGAACTGGTCGCTGCATATCGGGTCCTGGCGACCGGTGGACGCTGGGGGGAATTACACCTGACGAACTTTGCTGAAGATTCTGAGACGCGCCAGATCTACGCACCGGCAACCGCCTTCGTGATTTCGGACATTCTCTCGGATCGGGAAAGCCGTAGCCCTACGTTCGGCCTCGATAATCCGCTCGCCACACGATTCTGGACGGCGGTGAAAACGGGGACCAGCAAGGAGATGCGCGACAACTGGTGCGTCGGCTACTCGGAACGATACACGGTCGGTGTGTGGGTCGGGAACGCCTCGGGGCGTCCGATGCGTGATGTCAGTGGCATCAGCGGAGCCGCACCCGTGTGGCGTGAACTGATGGAGTTCCTACATCGCGAAGAACCAAGTCGTCCTCCCGAACCACCGCCGGATGTCGTCCCTGCGTGGATCGAGCTAAACAACCACGAAAACACGCATCGGGAGTGGTTCCGGACTGACACTGAACCACAGTTTCGAAGTGTGGCGGAAGGCGCGATGGTGGCGCGAATCAATGCTCCCGTCGACGGGACGATCATGGCCTACGACCCCGATATTGCGCCAGAGAGCCAGCGAGTCCTCTTCGAGGCTCAGGGAAACACGGAAGGGCTGCGCTGGCAGATCGACGGCAAAGACCTGGCGAGCGCTGCCTCTCCGTTTCTCTGGATACCGGCAAGCGGACGGCACACGATCACTCTCACTCAGGACGAGCGCGTCATCGATCGGGCAGGGATCGTAGTGCGCGGAAAGACGAAATCAAAGGCTTCTGGCCGGTCCGTGACAGGTGGGTGAAGCGCCTTCTCAGTGGCTTTCCCGCCAGGGGTCCCAATCCTCACGCAGCGGGGGGAGACGATCCGCATCACCGAGAATCTCCCCGCGATTGATGCGAGAAACGATATCCTGCTGCAACGCAGCGCCGGCAGCGGCGACTCCGCCACGCAAGACACCACCGATACCATGGCCGGAGGGTGCACTGGCGCCGCACAGGAACAGACCCGGCACGTCCGTGTTGGGCCCGATGCGTAGGGGTCCCATCTGGTCACAGGCGAACTCGATTCCGTAGGAAGTGCCGCCTGTGGAATGAGTGAAGCGCTCCTGCGTTGCCGGCGTAGCTGACTCCTTCCAATCGATGTGCTCGCGGATGCCCGGGAGGATACGCTCCGCCGAATCGATCAACCTCTCCGTCAACGCGTCCTTGCGACGACGGTATTCCTGATCGCGGCGGTAGGACCAGTTCCGGGCACCCTCCTCTTCCACATTCCACAGATCGAGTTCGCGCGGTGCCAGAGTCATGATCTGGAGATTCGAGTGGCCCGGAGGTGCCAGCCGCGTATTGGAAGGATCCTTCAGGGAAGCGACCGTCACATAGAGAAAATCCTTCTCGGGGATACGTCCTGCTTCGAGTTCGTCGTAGATCGCTTCAATGTCATAGTCTCCCCAGACAACGAAATTCGTATTGGGGATTCCCTGAGCAACGAGATCGATGTCGAGGCCGAGATACACGACAAAGAGAGGCAGGGTCATGCGGAAGCTGCGGACCCGCTCGACCGTCGCTGAAGAAAAGTGCTCTTCCCCGACGAGATTTAGCACCGTGCGTTTCAGATCGGCATTCGACACGACGATGGGCGCATCGATTTCCTTTGTATTTTCCAACATGACACCGGTGACACGGCCTTTTTCGACGCGGATACGGGCAACGGGTGATCTCATGCGGACCTCTCCGCCATAGGCGCGGATAGCCTGGACGAGATTTGCCGCGATCACCTGGCCGCCGCCTTCCGGATAGAATGCACCGCGCATGTAGTGGTCGGTCAGACCACCGGCCAGGACGACGGGTGTGCGAGACGGGCGCACAGCGTAGTCGCCCTGTTCTCCGAGGAGCACAGCAGCAGCTTGCGGCGAGAGTCGATATTCGCGGAAGAGATCGGTCACGGGCCGCATGCCCCATTCGAGGAACGCCGGATAATCGGCGGCAAGTTGCGACAGATCGATCTGGCGGTTCTGGAACCGTCCGCCGCCTTCCGCCACGGAGCGCAGGATATCCACGACGGCACCCAGCGCTGGAGCCTCCGCCGGAAACGTTTCCAACAAACGGGCACGATAATGATCCCATCCCGCCGGCACACGGAAGCGAAAATCGGGGAAGATCAGTGTCGTATAGCCATCGGGGTCGAGGGGGCGGAAACGAACGCGTTCGGCCAGGCCGGCGCCGCGCAGGATCCGTGTGATCGAGCCCTCCTTGCCGCACTCGCCGATATAATGCACCCCCACATCGAACTCATACCTGCGCTTGCGCCGGCTACGCCGGAAGACCTGAGAATTACCACCGGCGACATAGTGCGCCTCCAGGACGAGCGTCCGTTTACCCGCAGCGCAGAGATACGCGGCGCAAGCCAACCCACCCAGACCCGATCCAATGACGACAGCGTCCCACTGTTCCCGCAACTCTTGCGACATGCCCAACTCCTTAGGTGTGCCACAATGCGCAAAAGACGCCTCATGAGAAAAGAGGTTGCAGATGAAAATCGGCGGCGTGCCGAGCGCACAGGAGTCTGCGAGAATGATCAACGCGAACGAATCAGACGCAAGGACTCGTATTGAACGTTCGCCCCTCAATACCCGTTTTTCAGGCGACGATCTATCGCCGATATCTTGACGATCGGCCTCGGATGAACAACGATCGCCGATCCATCCTCACGGTAAAGGAGCTTTTATGGCAAAACGAACGAACCGTTCGAAACGGAAAAAGCAGCGTTCGGAAATCGGACAAAACCCCGAAGAAACGTCAGGGCTGTCCCGGCGCCAATTCCTGGCTGGTCTGGCCGCTACATCGGGAGCCTTGGCTCTGGCCGGTTGCGGGGAGGATCTCGTGCCGGTGAGCGGCGGCACGGGACGGACGGATCCCGAACTGCAGCCACTCCCGGATCCGAATGAATCGGGGATCGAACACATCGTCGTTGTGATGATGGAAAACCGCTCCTTCGATCATTTTCTCGGTTGGGTTCCGGGTGCTGACGGAAAACAGGCGGGGCTGGAGTTCCGCGACAAGCAAGGTGAAATCCATCCGACCTCTCACCTTGCCCCTGATTACCAGAACTGCCATTTCCAAGATCCCGATCACAGCTACGGAGGTGGACGCAAACAGTTTGCCGAGGGTGCAAACGACGGCTGGCTTCGTGCCGGCACAGACGACGTCTTCCCAATCGGCTACTACAAACAGGACGATCTGGCGTTGTATGGCACCCTCGTCCCCTCCTGGACCACCTTCGACAGGTATTTCTGCGCCATTCTGGGACCTACATTCCCGAACCG
>CAZEWD010000227.1:1078-5328 GCA_964515725.1 uncultured Binatia bacterium (SeqCode) | reverse complement strand
GCTCCGTATCGATGATGTTTTTCGGCGGCAAGAACCGCGTCATCCCCCAACCCAAAGGTGTCGTCGGCATCGTCTCGCCCTGGAACTATCCGCTGTTCCTCACCATCAGCCCGCTGACCAGCGTTCTGGCCGCCGGCAACCGCGCCATGATCAAAATGGCCACACACTCACAAACCCTGTGCCGCTTGTTGCACGAGAAGGTGTCGGCCGAGTTCGACGAGGACACGCTGGCCATTCTGCCCGGCGTGCCGGCCAGTGAATTTTCCAGCCTGCCCTTCCATCACCTGATCTTCACCGGCTCGCCCGACGTCGGCCGCACCGTCATGCGCTCCGCCGCTGAGCACCTCACACCGGTCACCCTGGAACTGGGCGGTAAATCGCCCACCGTCATCTGTCCCGACTACGAGGTCGAAAAGGCAGCGTCGGAAATCCTCTATGGCAAGCTCCTGAACGCCGGGCAGACCTGTCTGGCGCCCGATTATCTCTTTTTGCCGGAAGGGAAGCTCGATCGATTCGTCGAGGCGGCAAAACGTACCGTGGCGGAACGATACCCCGACATCAATGATCGGAGCTTCACCTCCATCATCGACGAACGGGCCTACCGCCGCCTGCGCGACACTCTCGACGACGCTCAACGCAAGGGTGCGCGGCTCGTCCCGCTCGCCCCCCACGCCGACCACAACGATGCCACACGCAAAGTGGTGCCACACCTCGTTCTGAATCCGACCGAAGACATGGTCATCCTGCAGAGGGAGATCTTCGGCCCCCTCTTGCCCGTGATGACCTACCGCGATCTCGATACGGTCATCGAATACATCAATACGAGGGAGCGCCCCCTCGGGTTCTATTTCTTCACGAACGACAAGCAGACCGAGGAAAGACTCCTCTACAGCACGATCTCCGGCGGTGTGACGATCAACAACTGCATGTTGCACGTCGCCCAACACGATCTGCCATTCGGCGGCGTCGGCAATAGCGGCATGGGACAGTACCACGGTCGCGAGGGTTTCCTCGAATTCAGCAAAATGCGCCCCGTCTTTACCCAGCCGCAGCACTCGATGTTGCACATGGTCTATCCACCTTACACGCGGCGCCACCACTGGATTTTCCGCATGATGCTCAAATTCGCCCGGTAATGCGTTTTTCCCGCGGCGGACACCGGGTGGTTTGCGGTGTCCGCTGCCGCGCTTGCCGGTGAACGGACGAACACCGGAGGTGGCGCTGCGCCTCGCGTGACACACGCGATCTGTCCCATGTCTGGGAACGGAGGCGAGCCCGCTTTCGCCTCCGGGCGATGGAAGGTGAGTGGCGGCGACAGGGAAAGCCGCCCACGCCGTTGGCATGGTACACGCAATCCACCAGAGGTGTCCGGCAACGGATGCCGGGTAAGAGGACAGGGAGGATTTCTCGATGGCTCGCGCAACGTATGGGGATGCCCAAACCATTTATCGAAATAAACTCCGCAGCCTCGCGGAAGCCGCACAACTGGTACGCCCCGAGGACACCATGGCAGCGCCGATTGCCACGGGACAGCCGGCGGCTTTCCTGCATGCGCTGGGCGAGCGGGACGACTTCACCAATCTCCATTTCTTCAGCGGACTCGTCATCCAGCCCTATCAGGTCCTGCTCAAACCAGGGGTTCACTTCGTCTCCGGCTTTTTCGGCCCGGTCGAGCGCATGCTGAAATCCATGGGCGCCAAGGTTGCCTACCTGCCAGCCGACTTCCTGGGATGGGAACGCTACGCGATGCAATCGAAGCCACGCGTGGTCGTCTCCGCCGTGGCAGCGATGGATGATCATGGGTACCTGAACTTCGGCCTGCACTCCGGCGCCTCCTTCAATGCCTTCCTCGAAGCCGCGCGGGACCCGCAACGGGTGGCGATCGCCGAAGTCGTGCGGGACATGCCACGCGTCAGCGGACTCGGCCGGTTCGGCGGACACCGGGTCCACGTTTCCGAAGTCGATTGCATCGTCGAATCGGACCAGCCCCTGTTCGTCCTCCCCGAACTGCCCGTCTCGCCCGAGGACGAAGCGATTGCGCGATTCGTCGAATCGCTGATCGAAAATGGCGCAACGCTCCAGTTCGGCATCGGTGGCGTGCCCAATACGGTGGGGCAGTTACTGTCGCAGGGAAAGAAGGGGGACTTCGGCATTCATACCGAGATGCTGGTCGATGGCATCATGCACCTGCACCTGGCGGGGAAGGTCACGAACCACAAGGGGATCTATGACGGCTTCTCGGTGGCCACCTTCTCGGCCGGCAGCCAGGAACTCTACAAATGGCTCGACCGCAACCCCGAAGTGCGCATGCTGCCCGTGGCCCAGGTGAACGACCCGGCCATCATCCGCCGTAACCGCAATATGGTGAGCATCAACGGTGCGTTGGCCATCGACCTGAGTGGACAGGTGATGGCCGACACCATCGGTGTGCGGCAGTATTCCGGGGTCGGCGGCCACGAACTTTTCGTCATGGGCACGCACGACAGTCCGGATGGGCGAAGCTTCATCTGCCTGCACTCGACGGCGCGCAGCGACGGGAAAACCGTCTCGACCATCGTCCCTTCGCTTCTCCCGGGAACTCCGGTGACCACGCCGCGACACCACGTGCAGTACGTCATCACGGAGTACGGTGTGGCCAACCTCGGGATGATGACGGACGCCCAACGCGCACAAGCCCTCATCGAGATCGCGCACCCCGATTTTCGTGACGAACTGCGCGAGGCCGAACAGCAGCGGTGGAGCTGAGCGCCGCCCCGTGGTCTACGAGACGGCCGGAATGCGTGATGTCTGTCCGACATGTGGCCCTGTGGGCGTGATCCGGCCACTCGAGGGAACGTGCCCACAATGCGCTGCCACCCTGTTGCCCGAAAGCGGCAGGAATGAAGAGAGCGCCCACGAAGAAGATCGAGGCGCCGCCAAAGAAAAACCTGTAGACGCCGGGCGCCCGTCCTCCATCGACCTCTCGCTCCGGCCTGACTTTCCTGCAGGAGAAAAGGGCGGTCTCAGGCCGTACAGCGGAGCGATTGAACTCCACGGAAAATAAAACAACCCGCTCCCACGGCACGTGTGTGGGAGCGGGCCGGAATGAAGGTCGATTCGCTTTCGGATTCCCTCAGCCCGAATAGCCCCACTTCCGTTTGTTCGCTTCGATTTCTTCCGTCGTCGGACGGGGCTTCTGTTCGTGTTTCTTTACCGCGAAATCACTGCCCAGTTCCACCGTTGCTGCATTCAGCGGTGTGTCATCGGCAAAGACCTCGGGAACAGCCGCTTCCTCGAAAATGGCCATCCACGGGCATTCCGGCTCGCATGCGCCACAGTCGATACATTCATCGGGATGAATGTAGAGCTGATTCGGGTACGAACCTGTGTCGCTCCCTGTATACTCGTAAATGCAGTCCACCGGACACACCGCGACACAAGCCGTGTCCACGCAGTCGATGCACAAGCGGGTAATGACGTACGCCATCTCCTCCTCCTTGACTCAAACGACGGGGCCACACCCCCGACTCAAACGACGGGGTCACGCCCCGACAATACTCGGTGTCTCCCGCAGCCGCGGTACCAGACCATGGCGGTCCGCGACATCGCGAATGGTAATCTGTTCCAGGTACTGACTCAGGAGCTGCTGTGCGCCACGCCAGATGTCGATTTGCGTGCAGACCGGCGCAAAACAACATGCCCTGTCTTCACCTTCGACGCACTCGATCAACGCCAGCGGCCCTTCGACGCTCTCGTATACGGCCCGCACGCTGATGTCGGCCGGATCGACCCCCAGGCGAAAACCGCCACGCGCCCCGGGCACCGACAGCAGGATGCCCGCACTCACCATGGAACGTAGGATCTTCGACAGGAAATGCGGCGGAATGCTCTGCCGCTCCTGGATCTCGGCACGCGGAATGATCCGTCCCTCCGGCTGGGCCGCCATGTAACAGAGCGCACGGACAGCATAATCGACCCGGCGCCCGATGTTCATGATCGAACTGCGGTGCTCGTGACGGTCGCTTTGTTTCCGCCTAACCACGAGCCTCCTCGGGTGTCGGCGCTGTGCGCGTATCTTGTATCTCGGCTGCCAAGGACATCGTTGTAATTAGACTCGCATCCCGGCTCAAGTCAACGCGGACTATTTCACTCCGCGAAGCTTTTTTTCCACGAATATCTGCCGCCCGTCTCAGCGCGGCTGCCGTATCGCCTCGGCAATGCGGACGGCTTCTCCTGTCTTGCCCACATCGTGCGTGCGAATGGCCGCCGCA
>CAZEWD010000227.1:0-1068 GCA_964515725.1 uncultured Binatia bacterium (SeqCode) | reverse complement strand
GCCGCACCGTGCAGGACGGCGATCGCAGCAGCGGCCAGGGAACCGGCAAGACGTTCGGACGGATCCCGGCGGCCCGTCAGATGACCGATGAAGGATTTGCGCGAGACCCCCACGAAAGAGCCCAAAAGGAGCCCAAAAGGACATCCACACGGGAAAATTCAATAAAATATTGATGTTTCGCGTACTTACGGCGCCATTCTCATGTTTTGTCCGCAAAATTCCAAAAAAATCCCAAATGGACATCCACACAATCCCAAATGGACATCCACACCGGAAAATTTGAAAAACAATTGTAATTTCTGATAGTTACAGTCCTGCATCTGAATTTGGTCCGGGTTGTCCCCCACATCCTGAATAGCCCGCTTTTCCTGTCGCGCCCCTACCACATGGATCGGAAACCCCGCCGAGGAGCCTCCCTCACCAGCAAGTCTGTCGGACCAGGCGTACCGACCCGGGTAATCTGAGCCGGATGAGTGCACCCGCACAGACCCACAGTGGGTTCAACGGACCTGCCAAATGAACCTGCCATCGCTTCCGGCCGGGGTGTTTCTCCATCTCGGGTTACCTCTGCTGCAGCAGGACCTACTACCCGCAAGTACGGAGATGAACTCGCCCTTTGGCGGGGCAGGCCCGAGCGGGTCGCACCGCATCCGTCCCAAAATTCCGATTTCGCATCCGGTGTCCCGAAACGAGCGTTCAGATGTCGCGAAATACGCATTCCTCGCGCACACCACCCGCGCGGAGAAACTCATCGAAGTTTGAGCCGATAAGGGGATTCTTCATCATCTCCCTCTCTCCGGATCACGTTTTCGATCGCGGGCAAGATCGAGATCGGCTTTCGGGGTCGTCGTAGTTCAGAGATTTTGTCCGGAGTGAATACAGGGGTGATTCTGCCCCCTCCGCCTCACCCGCCAGAGCGTATGGCTTCGGCAATGCGGACGGCTTCTCCTGTCCTTCCCACATCGTGCGTGCGAATGGCCGCCGCACCGTGCAGGACGGCGATCGCAGCAGCCGCCAGGGAACCGGCAAGACGTTCGGACGGATCCCGGCGGCCCGTCAGATGACCGA
>CAZEWD010000226.1:0-5339 GCA_964515725.1 uncultured Binatia bacterium (SeqCode) | reverse complement strand
TGAAACCGGGTGAAGTCAGCGGCTTCAACATCATCCCCGGAGGGCAGTCGGGAATCACAGATTCTCCATTCTTTGACGATCAGTTGAAGCAATGGCTCGCCAATGAAGCCTTTCCCATTCGCTTCAGTGTAGAGGATGTCGTGGCCGGATCTACCGGACGAGAGGTCTACCGCCCAACTTCACTCGACTGAGATCACGGTGGGGTGCACGGAAAGTCCTTGTCTGGCTTTCCGTGCACTGGTACGAAAATCCATGATGAAGGTGACGCAACTGACCGATCGGCAGGTTTATGATTTGTTCGTCCTGAACATCGCACTGCAGATTTTCGACGGTGTTGCCACCTACCAGGGGTTGACCGCTGGTTGGCGCGAAGCGAACCCGGTCATTGCTGGTGTATTCGAACAACTGGGCATTGGTCCGACCTTGCTCCTGTTCAAAGCCATGGCGGGTGGCCTTTTGGTTCTGTTGAACCAACACCGGTATAATTTTCTCGTTGCACCAGGGCTCAGTGCTCTGGCTGGTACCTACTTCGTCTTTTCCCTGGTCCCCTGGTCCATAAAACTCGTTCAGGCCTACACCTAAAAAAAAGAGCGGATACCCGATGAGGATCCGCTCTTCTCTCCACGCCAGATTGCCCTGACGTAACGAATCAGATTTCAGGCTGCAGCCGATGGCGGTTTCCTTCCCGCCTTGTTTCTGCGCCGCGGCACGAACGGTAGAATCTTGTGCCGGCGCGCCGCGCGGAGTCTCACACGACCCACTTTGCCCCGTTCTTCCAACGGTTGCGCCAGAAGTTGTTCCTTCCAACGCTGCAGACTCGTCCGAAAATACTCGGGGTTGATATTGAGGACAGTGCAGATGGAATCGAAAGAGAATACCCAGGCGTTGTTCTCGTCCATGAACCACTCCTCGGCTTCCTGAAAAAGCCGGCGTGATCTGGGACGAGTGGCACCAGCATATTTCTGGAAGCAAGAGACAGCATCTTCCAGAATTGCAAGCATGAGCCTCCGTTCACCCTCGAGGATACTCAGGCCGCGGTTGCGATTATAAAACTGTGACGGCAAAAGGATCTCCGGCTCCACCAGACGCGGCAGAATCCCGTCAAAACTGGTTCCGTCGTACTCTTTGGACCACCGAAGCGCGGTCGCTTCCATCCTCTTCTCCCTTCCGTACGGACCAAAATTTGCCCTGACTCCTCTGCAGAATCAGTGCCATCCACGAGAACAACCAAATCTAATTGAAATCGGGAGATCAATTCAGTTTTTGGGATTTTACGGGTCAAAGTTCGAGTTCCGTCTACTCGTTCTGCGACAGGGCTGATGTCACAGAATACCCCATCTTCTCAGGACTGGCAGTTGGTGGATTTTGACACCATCACCAGCGACCTGGCTTCCTTCGGCGTAACGCAGGACGGGTAGCACCTGCCGCTCTCGGCATACAGAATCAGTGCTGGCAGCCGGAAAGGTGGCGGCCAAATCGCCACGAACTGGCGGGAATCGGGGGCGAAGTTGTTATTTCCATCCACATCCAATCTTCCTGCGCCTCCGATCCAGCGCTGGGCACGTTCCAGGGATCAGATCAGCTCATAGGATCTGAGGATCGCGGCCGAGCCGAATGCCACCGGGAGGCAACGATCCACCATCCACCGATCAACAACCACAGCCAGATGGTGCGACTCGAGTCCCGATCTACGGAAGTCGTGCCAATGGCGCAGCCTTTCCCACTCACACAGACTGCGCTGTTGAAGCACCGGGGGGTTGGGGTCATGGTGATCTCGGGTGTCGCAGTCGGTGTGCGGGTACGTGTGTTGGTCGGAGTGGAGGTGGCTGTCGGCGTTTCGGTTGGCGTAAATGTCGGTGAGGGAGTGAAGCTGGGCGAGGCGGTGGCTGTAACCGTCGCGGTAGGAGTGGGCGTGTAGGTTGGCGTTCGCGCCGGATTGCTGCTCAGCAACACCGAAATGCTCTTCCCTTCGCCGTTGGCGACGATGACATCATCGCGCCCGTCGCCATCGACATCAGCAAGAACGACGCTACGCGGCCCGGTTCCGACCAGACAGCGGTCCGTCTGTACAACGAGCATCGTGCACGGGCCAGCCACTTCGGCCAGAGTGCCATCATCCGACCCCAGGAAGAAGGACACGGTCGACTCCGATTGATTGGTGACCACGATGTCACCGAAGAAATCGTCGTTCAGATTACCGGCTGCCAGTCCACTTGGTCTCCCAAGAGATCGCATTGTGGCGACTCTCGCCGCCACGAATGAGGCACTTCCCTGGAAGGGAAGTTCGTTCATGAAGACGTCCAGGACACCGGAGTTGCCGCCGCTCGTAATTGCCAAATCGGGGTATGCATCCGCATCGACGTCAACTGGGACCATGGCGGAAGGTGCCAGACCCACATGAATCGGACTCAATCCGGAAAACTCCGGCCGTGGCTGGCTCGGATGCTGTAGGTAGGCGAAAAGAAAACCCGTCCCATTGCTGAGCGCCACAATATCCCGCAAAGAGTCCTGATTGAGATCGACCGCCACAAGACTCGTGACTGCTCCATCAACGGCAAGATCGACGGGAGCTTCGAACCCTGTCGCCAAACCGTAGAGGATGGTCACCTTGTTGGAGTTCCCATTCCCCACGAGGATGTCGACCCGTCCGTCTCCGTCCAGATCACTCAGCAGCACGACACGCGGATCTATGCCAGCATAGAGTACCGCCGCGTCCGCCGTAAACGCGCCCTTGCCGTCATTGCGCAGGATGAGAACACCAGTTGGCAATGCGACAACGAGATCGATCGTGCCATTTCCGTCTATATCCGCCGCAGCCAGACTCACTGCCTTTTGTGGGATCGGAACCGGGGTGTGCCCTACGGCACCCAGGCAATCGCCCGAAGCAAAACTGGCGCGATCCATGAGCAGAAGAAGGACCTGACTCGATTCGCTATCGGCGAGCGCCAGGTCTGGCGTGCCGTCAGCATTGAAATCCGCACTGACCATCTGACCGGGCGCGGCCGGTATGACGATTTCTGGACAGGTCACGAAGGTGGGAAGTACAGGCTGTGCGGCCATGGAGGCGGGCACGAGACCCCCCAGGCATAGGATTGCGACCGGAGTCACAGCGGCAAGCCAGCGTGGGAAGAATGACTTCATTTTCGTCGACCTCTCTTCCAACGCAGGGCGACGGCCGCCATAGGCAGGAGAAGCAAGGCCATTCCACCCTCTGGATTCGTGTCACCTATGGCGCAGGAACTGAGGCTGAGCGTGCCGGGCTTGAGCGTCTTTGTCGGGACGGCTGATGGAACGGCAGTCTGGGTGGGTGTTCGCGAGGGAGTGAGAGTGACCGATGCGGTTGGTGTCTCCGTCGGTGTAACCGACGGCGTATCCGTTGGTGAGGCTGTCGGTGTGCCTGACAACGTCGGGGTCGAAGTCGCCAGCGGCGTCGGAGTATTCGGCGGACGGCTGCTGACCAGAATACTGATTCCGCCGGCGTCCGGGCCGCGTCCGGCATTGGCCACGACGATGTCCGGAATTCCGTCCCGATCCACATCGGAGAGAAGCAATTGCGCCGGTCCCGCACCCCCAAGAGGCGCCGGGATCAGACTCGGACCAAACGAGCCACCCGCCTGACCGAGGAACGCAACGACGGTGTCATTCGCCTCATCGGTGACGACGAGATCGGGTTTTCCGTCGCGATTAAGATCCGCACTGGCAATGGAAGAAGGAAGCGACGGCAACCGATCGGCGATGTGGGGAATCACCAGGTTGGCGGACAGTTCATAGGCGACGATCCCCCCCGAACCAGGCGCCCCACGGATCACCGCGAGCCGGCCATCAGTGCCAGGAGCAGTACTGCGCAGGGCGATTCCCAGGTCAGGGACACTGTCCCCCGGTTCCAGGACTGCCGCCACCATGGCCCGTGGTTCGCCGGACAGCTCAAAAGCTGGAAGGTCACGAAATCCGTTCGTACCAGCCGGGCAAGTGGTCGCACTGGGCGTAGCTCCGGCTCCGAGTTGCTCGAAGACAGAGAAAGTGGAAGTCTGGCGGGTGGCGATCGCAAAATCGACGAGACCGTCTCGATTGAGATCCTGCACGATCAGCGCATCGGACGGACGACCGACGGGGATTCTGCACGCTGGGCGGTATGCCCGCCGGTTGCT
Organism: uncultured Binatia bacterium (SeqCode); assembly: GCA_964515725.1. Classification (GTDB taxonomy): domain Bacteria; phylum Desulfobacterota; class Binatia; order HRBIN30; family HRBIN30; genus CAZEWD01. Next base: position 1,191 of record CAZEWD010000226.1, on the reverse strand, counting down.
CGTGTCATTGACGAGCACGATCACTTCGTTGGCCGAGGAACCCGGTGTCGCGATGAACAGATCGGGAGCGCCATCACGATTCACATCAGCAACCGACAAGGCAGCGCCGTTGCTGCCAATCGGGATTGGATTCTCCGGACCAGCCTGAAAGTTCCCGCGCCCGTCTCCATAAAAGACGCTCAGACCCGATGATCCTACGACCGCAAGATCCGCTCGTCCATCGCCGTCCAGATCGGCTGCAACCAGGGAGGTCGGATTCAGGATATTGTCGATCTGGGCCTTGACCTCCAGGCCGAGGATCTCGCAGGCGGAATGACCGGCCTTCAAATTGGTATGGAGGATCACAATCCGATTCGCGGCCGCATCGGCGCCGGCGATCTCGATGGCACCATCACGATCAAAATCCGCCGTTGCCACAGAAACGAAGCGGCCACTCAGCAATCCGCTCTGGTTCGTGCTGCACACGGTATAGGGCAGTGTCGGAATGAGCGTTGGTGTCGCCGTTGGGCGGGGCGTGTAAGTGAGCGTGATTGTTGGTGTGGGAGTCGGTGTAACGAACACCGTCGGTACGCTTGTGCTTGATTCCAACGTCGCAGTTGGTGTCGGAGAACCGGGTCGTGAGGCTCCGGTGTTGAGAATCACCCGAATGAGATCGCCCTCCGCGGATGCGGTGAGGATGTCAGCACGCCTGTCATTGTTGATATCCCCGGCGACGACGCTCGTGGCCGCACCACCCGGAGGCTGCTGAAATTGCAGTTGGAAACCATTGTCATCCGGGAGGATCGCTGGAACGAGACCGTTGACTCCGGGCTCATAACAGAGATCACCGGCACTCGGCTGCCGGCAAAGGATTTCGGCACCAAGGCCGCCTCCTGTGTTCGTGACCACCAGATCCATCTTGCCGTCACCGTCAAAATCGCCGCCCGCCATACCAATGGCAGACTCACTGATCGAAGCGATCGTTTCGGATCCTGTGCTTTCGAGATCGAATCCGCCCGAACCGTCACTGATCAGCAGGGTGACTTGCGCTTCGAGCCGGTCGGGGTCTGCTGTGACCACGGCCACGTCGTCGTAAGCCGGGTTTCCACCGAAATCACCGACTACCAGGTTCCCCGGTGGCAGACTCACGGCGATGGGCCGTGCCGCCTGAAAGGTTCCGTCCCCGTTGCCAAGCAGGACGGACACACGGCT
>CAZEWD010000225.1:0-5369 GCA_964515725.1 uncultured Binatia bacterium (SeqCode) | reverse complement strand
ATACCGTATTGACACTGGTTCCCTGCACGGAAGATTTCCTCTCCCAGCGGCTCATCAAGACACCGGTCCAGTTTCTTGTCTTCAACGAGTTTGAACAGCGCTTCTCGACGAGTCGCGCCATTGAAGGATTCCGCGAGTTCCGGCTCTCCCAGATCGATACCACAAACCCCGTGTACTCCATTTTTAGCGCGGGTGTTTCGGGGACACTGGCTGGCCAGACTCGTATTCGCGGGGTGGCAGATGCCGATCGTAACCACGGCCATGCCTTGCTTGGGATTGCAGAGGAATACCGGAGCGGCCAGGGAACGGCTGCGTTCAATCTGCACTTCCAGGGAAGCCGCCCGCAGGCCGACTACATCTATCTCCCGTATCAGTAATAGTCGTGGAAAATGGGGCTTTCCGCTTGACATCCAGTAACCCCGCAGATATAAGGCCGCCACTTGGTCGAGGGGTTCGCCCAGGCGAATTCGGTGCGGCGTGATCGAAAGGAGGAGGGTAATGCGTAGGCAGCGAGGGCTAATTGGGCTCATGGGACTCGCGGCGTTGGTCGGTGTGGGTTTTTACGCCAATCCGACGCAGGCGCTCGTGACGACTGAGCAAAGCGCGTCGATCCTGGTCTTTCCAAAGGTGGTGGCCGACGGAACGCGCGACACTGTAATTCAGATTACCAACACCTCCAACAACATGCGGCATGCGCACTGTTTCTACGTCGATGGTGCGGCTGAGGATCCAGGGGCTCCAGTCGGGCCGTTGAATCCGCCGCGTTGTATGGAGACCGACTTTGACATCTGGCTGACCAAACAGCAGCCCACCCACTGGGTGGTCTCGGCCGGACGGTGGGATGACCCAACGGATCCGACCTGCCGCACCCAGTCCTGCAATCCTGCCACGAGTGGCCAGAACAACGGCCAGGCTGCGTGCTGTGATGCCGGCTTCGATCCCGGGCGCGTCCCTCCGATGGGTCCTGCCTTTACGGGCGAGTTGAAGTGTATCGAAGTCGATGCCAGCGGTTTCCCGGTGCCCGGTAACTCGCTCAAGGGCGAAGCGACACTCGTGGACACCGGTGATGCCTTTGATATCGCGAAATACAATGCCATCGGCCTCAAGGGTTTCGACAGCAATAACATGGATGCCACGCTCTGCCTCGGGGGCGCGCCCACGCCGGCTTGTCCGTCAGGAGCGGAGTATGAGGCCTGCCCCCAGACCTGGCTGGTCGATCACGCAGCCGTCGGAGGCCGGGAGCCCTCGATTGACGCCCTCAACTGCCCCGGGAGTACGAGCGGTTGCAGTTCTGTCGGCGCTCAGCTCACTGTCATTCCCTGTTCCCAGAATTTCGAGACGCAAAACCCGAATCCGAATGCGGTCACTCTCCAGTATTCGATCACAAACGAATTCGAGCAGACCTTCTCAGCGTCCACCACTGTGACATGCTGGGCATCCTGGAACCTGGAAGACATCAACGACATTTTCAGGACCGAGAATCTGGGTGGCAACCTCGTGCAGACCCGAATGCGCTCTGCCTCAGGTACCCCCCGCGGCGTGATCGCAATCATTGAAGAGGCCCGCACGTTTAGCGTTGGCGGCCGCTCGGCGCTCACGGCGCAAAACGCGCACAACAGCTTCGCCGATCAGGCTGGCCAGGACCTGGTTGTCATCCCGAACGACCAGATTCAGATGCCGTAAGGGGCGATCATGCTGACGGCGCGAGGTCCAAGGAAAGCGGAAAGGAGATTGAACATGCGACAGGTGCGATGGGCAGGCTGGACGATGGCGGTCGCCACGGCACTCGTGATCGCCGGTGGGCAGGTGGTGCGCGCTGATATCGCCTCTGATAAACCCGCTGCGATTGTCGTCTACCCGAAGATCACTGTAGATTCTACAGCGGGGGCGAATACGACGATTCGACTGGCGAATACGAATACGACAAACCCGGTGCTGGCGCACTGCTTCTATGCAGATGCGAACTCGCACTGCTCCGGTGGTCCGAATGACGGCGCCGTTTGTACCAATAACCCGGGGATTTGTACCGGCTTGAGTTTTTGCCTCCCCGGATGGCAGGAGACGGACTTCCGGATCCTTCTGACTCCAGGGCAGCCGATCCAGTGGGCAGCTTCCGATGGACTGGCAGACAGCAACCTGCCGATTCCGACGGGCCGCTGTATCCGCAATCCGACGCGGACCTGCGGAAGCGATTCCGACTGCAATCCGTTTCCGGGTGGCGCTTGCACCGCAAGCAATGCGGGAACCAGAATTCCCCCGGTTCCAGAGGACCCGTTCATCGGTGAGCTCCGCTGCATCGCCATCGATGCCGAGGGGAATCCGGTCAGCCGGAATGACCTCAAAGGCGAGGGGGTCCTGATTACCGCCAATGAAAGTAATGTAGACGCCGCGAGCTACAACGCGGTGGGAATCCAGGCAACTGGGGATAGCGACGGCGTCGCAGGCACCCTGATTCTCGGGCCCGGACGAGAGGGGGAGTATAACGGTTGCCCCAATTATCTGATCGTCAACCACTTCTTCGACGGGGCCGCGAATCCGGTGCCTGGCACCCAGGCCAACGTCACCACGAATCTCACGCTCGTGCCGTGCTCGACTGACTACCTCAGACAGATTTGTGGTCTTTCGGTGGCTCAGTACCTCGTATTCAACGAGTTCGAACAGCGCTTCTCCACCAGCCGTTCTGTTCGCTGCTTCGAGGATATCCAACTGAGCCGGATCGATACACCGAATACCGCTCGCTCGATCTGGAACGTGAGCACTGCGGGTACTCTGACAGGGCAGACGCGGATCAATCCGATCGGCCTGGCCTCCTCGAACCCGCCTGCGATCCCCAGCGGACTGCTCGGGATTGCGGTGGAACAGCATGGGAGCCGTTCCGCAGCATTCAACGTGAACATGGCGGGAACGCGCGAAAACGCCGACGTGATCACGATCCCGTAGTCATCGGAGGCATAGCCCTTTGAGAAAAAGGGGGTTGCTGGTAAGACCGGCAACCCCCTTTTTGCTTATGCGGTCGGCGGGTGTGGGCAGCGGCTCTCGACGAAATCCAGGACACGAGCCTCGACGGATACGTCATCGAAGGAGTTGATCTCCTGTGCCCCGGTAGGGCTGGTGACGTTTACCTCTGTGAGATACTCGCCGATCACATCAAGACCGGTGAAATAGAGTCCGTCCTGACGGAGACTCGGTGCCAGGCGCTCAACGATAGTGCGATCGCGCACCGTGAGGGTCGTTCTTTCAGCGGTACCGCCAACGTGGATGTTGCCACGATGCTCATCGGGGCTTGGCACGCGGAGAATCGCGCCGAGGGGCTCCCCGTCCAGGACGAGAATTCGCTTGTCGCCCGCGCGCACCTCAGGCAGGTATTGTTGTCCGATGATCAGGCGCCGGCCATTGTCCGTAGCGAGTTCGATCAGCGCGTTGAGATTGCGATCCTGCCGGTCCAGAAGGAAAATCCCTGCCCCGCCACAGCCGTCCAGCGGCTTGATGATCATGCGCCCGCCTAGCTCATCGAGGAAGCGCTTCAGCCGTTGAGGATCGGATGTCGTGATGGTTGGCGGGATGATCTCGGGAAAGCGCAGGGCATAGAGCTTCTCGTTGGCTTCCCGGAGGCCGGCTGGATCGTTGAAAACGAGGGTGTGGGCCGGGTCGGCCAGGCTGAGAAGATAGGTCGCGTAGAGATACGCCTGATCGACCGGTGGATCCTTACGCATGAAGATGGCATCATAAAAAGCAAGTTCTTCATCGCGCTCCTCGAAGAGCTGGTAATGCGGGATGCTGCGTTGCACGGTGGTACGGCGGGCTGCGGCTGCCGCGGTGCCAGACCGCGCGTAGAGATCGCCAAGGCCGCAGGTGTAGGTGTGATGGCCACGCTTCTGCGCTTCGAGCATGAAGACGAACGTTGTGTCCTTGTTCGGATCGAATCCCTGGATCGGGTCTATGACAAAGAGGAATCTCCGCATAGCGCGTATGGTATGGTGGATGCCTGATCGCCGCAAGGAAGCGGGCGGCCTGGGTCGCGCAAGCTCTCAGGAGGCATGGGTCGGGTCGGGCTGTGGACATGGAGGGCAGGATAGGTGCATGGGCCGGACCAGTGAGCCGTTGGGCGATCTCCGGGGGAGATGTGGCGCAGCACGGGGCCGGGTGGGGGAACGAGACTGCGGCCTCAGAGAAGAGATCTAAGGTTCTGCCTTATGGGGGGCGAGGTCGCCCCATAGGGCCTGGATCAGAGTCAAGGCAACGATTGCGGCAGTCTCGCTGCGAAGAACGCGTGGGCCGAGGGTGATGGGTTGAACTTCGGCGCTCCGCAGAAAATCCGCTTCGTTTTGGCTGAACCCCCCTGAGGGACCGATGAAAGCGAGCACACGGTGAGGCCGGACTGAAGCTACTGTCGCGAGAGTCTGCAGGAGAGGGGTGCGCTCGTGGAAAAAGAAGGATCCGGCCTCCGTGGCGTTTTGCACGACGCGGGCCAGGGGAAGTGGTCCCACCAATTCGGGCACGGTCGTTCTCTGCGATTGCTTTGCTGCATCATCGATGATGCGCCGCCAGCGGGATCGCCGCGTGTCCGATACCGCGGTAAAGGATCGTTCCGTGGTCGTGAGAAGAATAGTGTGAACGCCCAGCTCGGTGGCTTTCTCCAGGACGATTTCGAGCCTTTGGGGTTTGATCAGGGCTTGCGCCAGGACGATGTGGAGAGGTTGTGAGGGCTGACGCACATCGACTCCCGTAAGGGTGATGTCCGTATACGCAGCGTGGACGGCACAGACCGTGCCCGCCCGTTCAGCGCCCTTGCCATCAGTGAGAACGATAGACTCACCAACCCCGACACGTCGAACTCGCAGGTGGTGGTGCTCTCTACCTGTGATTCTGACGCTTGTGCCCAGAAGGTCCGAGGTGGACACGAGAAAGCGGGGTAGACTCATACTGGCGTGCGGGTTTGCAGCGAGAGGGCGGTCCAATCGCCGTCTTCCCACCGGCGCGTGAGCGCCAGGCCGTGGGAAGAGAACGTGTCATGCACCGTGCCGGCATCGGCGGCAAGGAATCCCGAACAGATCAGGAGGCCATTCGGTGCGAGGGCACCGGCCAGGCGTGCTGCCAACTCCTTCAGGAGTCCGGCGTAGAGATTCGCCACAATGAGATCAAAGTATCCTGAGCCGGATGTCCAGATGCTACTGACCCGTACACGATCCTGGACCCCATTGTTCACGATATTGTCGTGCGCAATTTGACACACACCGGTATCCGTATCGACGGCGAGTATATGCTTCACTCCGAGTTTGGCGAGAGCGATCGCCAGGATTCCGGAGCCACATCCTAGATCCAGCGCACGCTCGAAGGGCCTATCTGCCAAGGCCCAGTCGATCAGTTCC
>CAZEWD010000224.1:0-5431 GCA_964515725.1 uncultured Binatia bacterium (SeqCode) | reverse complement strand
ATGTCTGGGATGAGGCTACCGGACGAATCGCCGAAGCTCCCGGCTCCCAGGGAAGCCGCACACAGGACCTGCGTCTGAACGCCATCCGGCCGGCCTTGCGGGGCAAGTTCAAGACCCCGCTCGCCAACGGCAAGAGTGTCGAAGTGCGGCCGATGATGGAAATGCTCATCGAGCACCTGGAGGCCTACACGCCTGAAAAGGCCTCGAAGATCTGCGGTGTCAATCCGAACGTGATCACCAGGGTGGCGCGGGAACTGGCCAAAGCGGAAACAGCGATGATCTTTGCCTCCTGGGGAGCCTGCAAACACTATCACTCGGATCTCGTCCAGCGGACGATGTGTTTGTTGATGGCGCTCACGGGGAATCAGGGAAAACGTGGCGGCGGCATCCGTCCGGGAGCCTGGTACAGCATCGATGCACTCAACGACATTGCTGCCGAAATCGAGATCCCTCTGTACCAGAAACTTCTGCTGAAGGTGATCACGCCCTCGGTGCGAGACATCGAATCTTTCATGGAGCAGCATACCTGGGAGCGCCCGTTCACACCGACGTTACCGTTCCTGTACGTGCACGGCGGAATGAAGGAGGTCTGTGATCGGAAGGATTTCAACGATCCTACCCTGCCGCGCGGTGTTGCCGACTTCGTCAAGGAGGCCATGGAGAAGAAATGGATGCGCGTGTCCCCACCGCCCGATCGTCCGCCACGGGTGTATTTCTACACCGGTGCCAATCCCTTACGGCGCTGGCCGGTACCACAACTGGCACGGAAACATCTGTGGCCAAAACTCGAGATGATCGTCAACGTCAATTTCCGTATGTCCTCGACCGGACATGAATCTGACGTTCTCCTGCCGGCTGCGGCGTATTACGAAAAAATCGGTCTCAAGTATCCGCAAAGTCTCGTGCCGTACGTCATCTATGCCGATCAGGCGGTGCCACCGATGGAGGATGCGCGTTCCGAGTTTGCCATCTTCGGCATGCTTGCGGCCAAGTTGCAGGAACGAGCCCGTGCCCGTGGGATCAAGCCGTTCAAGGATCACTACGGCGTCGAACGGGACTACGCCAATTTCTACGAAATCTACCGCATGGATGGAATGATGGAACCATCCAATGAAGAAGCGGTGATGGATCATCTGATCCAGAACTCCCCGGTGACCAGGGGTTTCACCTGGAAGGACGCCAAAGAGAGAGGCGCTCTGCCGATCCAGGCGATCGGCCGCTACGGACCACACAACTCGATCTGTAGTGACCTGGAGCCTGGCAACACGGTGTATCCGCAACAGTGGTTTATCGAGAAAAAGCAACCCTGGCCGACACTCACCGGGCGGCAGCAGTTCTTCCTCGATCATCCGTGGTACGTGGAAACGGGAGAGGCGCTGCCCGTGCACAAGGATCCACCACCTGCCGGTGGAAATTACCCGCTTCGTCTGACCGGTGGTCACACACGCTGGTCTATCCACGGCATCTGGCGCGACCAGCGGCACATGCTGCGTCTCCAACGCGGACAGCCGGTGATGTACATGAACATCGAAGATGCACAGGCGCGTGGGCTGAAAGACCACGATTATGCGCGAGTCTTCAATGATGTGGGCTCATTCCTCATCCACGTCAAACCCAGCCCGGCGCTCCAGCGCGGACAGGTGGTCGTGTATCACGCCTGGGAAAATTTCCAGTTCAAGAACTGGATGCAGAGCCAGGAGGCTGTGCCATCCCCCTGGAAGCCGCAACATATCGCCGGGGGATATGGCCAACTCCATTATCGGATGTTCGGGGCCGCGCCCAGCCACGGTCCACGAGGGACCACGGTGGAAGTGGAGCCAGCCTGAGAGTCTCGGCCGGAGGGATGCATTCCCTCCGGCCGTTTTTCGATGAGTGGCGGACGGGACACCTGGGATCAGTGCCTCGTGTGGCCCGTTTCCCCGTATTGTTTCTTTCCGAGAAGACGGACGAAGGAGTTTCCCGTCGGCCCGTCGCCGGCAATCCAGTTCAATGGAGCTGGATCTGACCGGTGCGTTCATCGAGTGAGGTGACGCGGATACGGCCAGCCTCGAAGTCTATCGTCTGTTCCAGGGAGAAGGTGGGCAAACCGTTCTCATCGCTGCTCGTTTCCGCAGGTGCCAGTACGAGCTTCACGGCATGTGGCCCTGTGGTGACGCCGACACGCTCCGCGATGGTGATCGGACGATCTCCGTGGATTCCTGCCGCTGTATATTTTTTCTGCAGGCGAAGCGTATCATCCACCCAGAGGTCGAGCTGGTAGGGTACAGCACGGGTGTCGCACACTTCCTTGCGCCGCATGTGTTGCGGCAAGGCCGCCAACTCCTCTTCCGAGAGTGTGCGGCAGTCCTGAATTGTTCCGGCTGTCGTCTGCGCGGCCACGACAAGCAGGGACCCGCTGGTCGGGTCGGATATTCTGATGTGCAACAGTGCCAACAGCGCCATGAGTAGCAAGGCACCGAAGCCCAGACGAAGAGGCACTCGCATGTGATCAGCCATGCATGACCTCCCCATGCACGACCTCTTTGGGTTCACACTCGACACCCACACTCAGATCATCCCACCGCTTTGGCGGGGCCAGTGCCTCGACCTGCTGGCGAAAGGCAAGGATCTCTCTTTCCAGGTCGGACCACTCGCCGCGTGACTTGCCGATGATCCCCACGCGCCGCTTGTCGACTCGTGCCGGCAATTCCGCCTCGCGGTCGTTGTAGACTCGTTCATGGAGCCACTTCGGGCCTTCCCGGCATGGCGCATTGCGCGGTGGACAGGTGATCACCAGTGCTCCAGCAGCGCCGGCACGCAGGACCAGTTCGATGACCGAAGTATGCAGATTACCGGCACACTCGATGGTCTGCTGTGTGATCCCGGGTAGATTCATCAGGCGTTTATCCTGCGCCACCGAGTTGTGACGGCAGACGAACATCATCGTGGTGCCCGGCGTCACTCCTCCTGCACCGACGATCTCCTGCTCCCGTATCAATTGCTGCCGGCCGGTGTGGGCTGGCGGTCCGACTCCCATGGGTGCACAGGATCCGGCGCAGACACCGCACGAAACGCAGCGATCGGGATGAACCAGAGCGACCATCTCCGAACGGCGTCCGGCATCCGGCCGTTCGATCATGGAAATCGCGTCGAACGGACAATCCTGGTAGCAAGTCGTGCAACCGGTGCAGAGTTCGGGATCGACCCACGAGGGTGCCGGGGCCTGCCTCCGGTTTCGCCACCACCAGGGGACAGAAAAGAACAGGCCTGCCGCAACGACCCAGAATGCAACGTGTAACCCGGTGTTGCCGTACCAGGCCACCGGTAGCCAGAAATTGTAGATGAGATCGATCGGGACATTCTTTGGAATCGCCAGGAGATCGGCCTGCGAGGCCAGGGGTACGTGGATCGCGATCCCCACGAAGGCCAACAATCCGACTACTGACCATGCCAGTTGGCGTGGTGGCAGGAGTTTTGGCCGGGCAAGGTGCGACAGGTGCACCCACAGCACGAGCGCCAGGGCCAATGGCAGGCAGACGTGCAGAAACAGGTTCATGAAAAAGAAAGAACCGGGAATCGGCTGAACTCCGCTGAACGTACGGCCGAGCGGCATGGAGAAGATCGGCAGCAGATCGAGTAGCCGGATGAGCTCCTGTGCGACGATTCGTCCCTGCTGGTCCCAGGCCATGACCTGGCCCGTCCAACCACACAGTAATGTGATCCCCACCAGGATCACACCGCTGATCCAGGCACGGGTGCGAGGCCCCCAGGCCCGGCCGGCCAGGAACATTTTCAGGGCATGCACGATGATTGCGAGTAGCGCAACGTCGGCTGCATACGTGTGCACCGTCCGGACCCAGCTCCCTCCCGGAAGCTCGTTCTCGATATAAGAAACTGATTCGTACGGTGTGCCGATGCTGTAAAAGAGAAAGAGGTAGAGGCCGGTAGCGACGAGGACGAAAAACGACAGGATCGCCAGCGTGCCGCTCTGGTGGAGCGGGTTCAACGCAGACGAGAAGATCCGGTCAAAGACATCGTCCAATGTCGTGACAGCTCGATCGAGATAAGGAACCCAACGTGACCATGCGGCCGGTCGCCGCGGTGGATCGGCGCTTTCCGGCCGGTTCATTTCCAAAGACATTTCAGGAAAAGGGATCGCATCCCCTGACAGGTGTCCGTATGACGGTTGTCATACGAACGTGCGCTTTCCACGGATATGGTGCGGATCCAACGAAGGATCCGGTATGCGTGGCTACGAACCCGAAGACGAACGAATCACTTTCTGGACGGACGAAGAGAGCCCCGAAAAATGGCATCTCGACGTGCGTGAACTCCTTGCCGAGGGTGGTGAACCGTATTCCGATATCATGGAGTGTATCCAGCAACTGGAAGCGGGCGATCACCTCGTCATTCATGCCCTCATGGAGCCCCGGCCTTTGCTGACACAGCTCACGCAGATGGGTTTTACCGTCACCGCCATCCGGGTTGGTCCGGATCACTGGCAGGTCAACATCGGAGCACCCTGAGATCGATCACTCCCGATTCCCCTGAGGGTTTCTTTGTAATTTCAACGGGTTGCACCCGTGGGGTTTTGGATGTTCTGGAGGAAATTCGTTACTCGGCGGATCTGGCCAGTGTTTCCAGAGTCTGGCGATCGCGCACCCAGAGTCCATCCTTATCCGTTCCGATGATCCCTTCCTTCTGCCAGCGGCTCATGATCCGGATGACCGTTTCTACCCGTGCTCCCACCATGTCTGCCAGGTCCTGACGTGTGAGGGGTACGGGAGCATGCAGGCGTCCATCTGCATCGACAGCCCTCGTGCAGAACGTTTGCAGAACACGACCCAGACGGTATTCCACACCACCGCCACCGAGATCTTCCATCCGCCGCTGCATCGTACGCATGCGCAGCATGAGATCACGCAGAAGCGCGATGGCTGCGCCATCGACCGTTTTCAGAAAATGGAGGTACTGTTCGCGCCGCAACACGAAGAGAGAAGAATTCTCCTGGGCTGAAGCCGAAGCGGGATAGGCCGTGCCGTCAATGACGGCGACCTCGCCCACCGCGTCGCCCCCACGAAACAGGCCGAGGATCAGCTCACGCCCGCTTTCGAGCGAGCGGAAGACCTTCACAGCACCCCTTTCGACGAGATAGAGCCATTCCGAGTCGTCACCCTCGACGAACAGGATCTGACCCTTTTCGTAAAAACGGCGCGAAAGGTGGCCCGCAAGCCATTGTTGCGACTCCCGGGAGACACCGCTGAAACGCGGGATCCTGCGTACGATATCGAGATCGACCACTGAGCCATCTCTAGCCCAATCCGCGGGTGTGGCAACTCGTTCGATCCTGTACGGGGAGCTGCGAGGTCTGTGGAAGTCGCACCGGCGACACCACGGGGCGCTCTTGCACGGTGGCGGCTTTGAATTCCTCCGTGAAGTGCCGCCGCTTTCT
>CAZEWD010000223.1:0-5503 GCA_964515725.1 uncultured Binatia bacterium (SeqCode) | reverse complement strand
GCCAAGCAGGATCACCGCTCCACCCAAATAGGAGAAGACCTTCAGCGGTTCATACAGTGCATAGATTCGAACAATCGTTGCTGCCGAACGTTTGACGTACTGCCAGATACTTCCGAAAAGCTTCGATTCACGCAGAGTCGGGTTGATGCGAACACGAACGTGGGTAACGGGCAGGCGTTTTTTGCCGGCCTGAATGATCGTCTCCAGCGTGTAAGTGAAATCGGAAATGACGTTCAACCGTAGAGCTGCCTCACGGCTGAGAGCACGAAACCCACTCGTGGTGTCGGGGACCTCGGTCCCCGAAAGCGTCCGGACCACCCAACTTCCGTAATGCTGGAGGACACGCTTGCTGCGGGAGAAATGCTTGAGCGATGCAGGTTCGCGATCTCCCACGACCATATCGGCATCCCCGGTCAGGATGGGTTGGATCAATCGCCTGATGTCATCCGCGCAATACTGATTGTCGCCGTCGGTATTCACGATGATATCGGCGCCGAGATTCAACGCGGCATCCAGGCCCGCGCGAAAGGCGCGTGCCAACCCCCGATTGTTGCTGAAGCGGACGATGTAATCGGCGCCGGCGCGTCTGGCCACCTCCGCCGTGGAATCGGTGGATCCGTCATCGATAACGATCACTTCGATCCTATCGATGCCTGGAATTGACCGAGGCAATGCCTGCAAGGTCGTTTCGAGGTGGCGTTCCTCATTGAAGCAGGGGATCTGAATGATGAGTTTTCGACACTTCATACGGCGTGAAGTGGCCTACCGTCGCACTCTCATTCCGGAGAGTCAAACAATTCCTTTTTTGCCGCACAGCGGAACGATTGACGCCACGGAAGCGGCACCGGTAAAAGATCCCCACCGCGATGTCGGCAATCCTCATCCCGCTTGCAGCCATCTTGCTGCTCTACGCGCCGGGTCGTGCCTGGCTTTCTCGCGCGATTCATGCGCAGAATCCGGAGGGTTCACGCCTCCTCTTCGAGGTCCTCCTCAGTGCCAGCCTGACCTCATGGATCGCATTTATCCTGGCCGAGACGGGACAGTATTCCATCTGGCTTCTGAGTGCGTTGCAACTTGCCAACACGGCACTGGGAACATGGGTGAACCGGCGTGCACGGCCACGCCCCTACGATCACGCCGATGCATCGATCCTTGCTATCTTCGTATTGAGCGCCTTCTGGATCGGTGCACCGCTCGACACCCGGCTTCTTTCCGGGGATTCGACGGGATACCTCGCCAGCGGGCTACACCTGAGTCGAAGCGGGTCCCTGGTCATCCATGACCAGAGCGTGGGGCGCCTGTCTCTGGACGATCGGCGCATTCTGTTCCCCAGCGTTGCCAAGGATTACGGATCGCCACCCTACCTTCGCTTGCAGGGCAGTTTCGTTCTGCGAACCCTGGACTCGGACGAAGTCCTCCCGGCGTTTCACCATCTGCTGACTGTGTGGACGGCGATCGGCGGTGATCTCGCAGGCCGAAAGGGCGGCGAATGGATCATGCCGCTATTCTTCGCACTGGCAGTTTGTGCGGTATTCACCTTTGCGGTGACCATTGGCCGCCCCCTGATGGGTTGGATCCTCATTCCCTTGTTCCTGCTGGCGCCGCCCGAATGGTGGTATGGCAGGTTCCTCATGCCCGAAGTACCCGCTCAGTTCTTCCTCTGGGGTGGACTTGCAGGGTTGATCCCTGCGGTAAGGGGCCAATCGGAATCCACCCCGGGCGCATGTGCGGCAGGATTGGCTCTCGGGGTGGCCGGATTGATGCGGATCGAGAATGCGGTCTTCGTGAGTGCGGCCCTTCTCTCCCTGGTCTGGCTCAAGCGAAACATCTCACCGGCACTCAGAATCGCCGGAGTAGCGGCTTTCGCAGTCTGGCTCCATCTTGCCCTGCATTCCTTCTGTTTTCGCACTCACTATTGGGGGATCCTGACAACGTTCCTGTCCGAGTCTGCTTCTCAAATCCTGGGAATCGCAGTTTTGGCCGGAGTGACGCTGGCGGCCGTTCTCTGGAAGATGGAACTATCGGAAGCCTGGCGCCGTCGCGCTCTGCATCTCATTCTCATCACCGCAGTCGTTGCTGCGTTCGGCGGCGACCTTCTTGGAGGAGGGCGGAACCTGGGCCTCCTGGATGCTTATCTTGGCACGCCGCTGCTTCTGCTAGGAGCCTGTAGCCTCGGCTGGCTTGCCATAAAGGCATCCAATCCTGGGGAAGAACTCCTCCTCGCCATCACGGCAATCGTCGCGGCCCAGGTGCTGATCGCGCCGCACGCCACCCCTGTTCCGATCTGGGCAATCCGTCGTGCCGTGCCTGTACTGATCCCGGGAATCTGCATTTCAGGCGCGTTCCTACTGGCGCGGCAGTGGGCGTGGTGGCGATCGCTCGCGCTGGTTGTCCTCCTGATTACCGTGATCTGGTCGCTCGCGCTGGGCCGGCCTTTTCTACGACGAGATCTCTATATTGGGGCGCGCCACCATGTCGAAATGTTGCGGGGCCTGCTCCCAGCGCACAGTATCCTCCTGATCGAAGGGCAACTCACCGGATTCGGAATCGGCCCTCAACTCTGGGTGATGTCAGCCAGCGAGGCGTACTATCTCGCCGCCAGCGACAGGGAACGAATTACGGAGTTCATTGCGGGATTCCCGGATCGACCCATCTATTGGATCGGTGACGGCAACAAGCCCTCTCCGGTAGCGCCGGGCATACGGTTCACACCGGTAGCCATGTATGAGTTCACGTTCATCACGCCGACTTTGGAGACCACCGCTGAGCCGGCAGCCATCTCCGCCATGGAATACGCTCTGGCGATCTTCCGGATCCACCCATAAAAAAACCCTCCCGGAGAAAACTCCGGGAGGGCCAAAACATTCGGAAAAAGCTGGCTTCAGTTCAAAATACCCGGAACCGCGACTGTCAGTCCCGTATCACAGTTGATCAGCGCGGCATCGATGACCTGGAGATTCTCACGGGTCAAGCCAGGCTGCTCACCGTTCCGCACGAGGCAATCCTTGAGTGTCTGGCTGCCGGCGATCGCGCCGTTCTGGCGGGCTACGAAACAGTTGGCGCTCTGATTTCCACAATCGATTGTCGTATCAACGAACGTGACCGTAGAATTCGAAGTGGGTGGATGCAACGTAGCGACACCCGACCGCGTCGTACGCAGAGTCAAGCGGACCGACACCCTCTGTCCTCCCTGGAAGCCACGGCCAGTCAATTTGATACGTCCGTCGCCACCGAATGACCCAGGAAAACGCCGGAGAGTGAGTTTTGCGAAATTCATCGTAGCCCCCAGCGGAGCGCCCGGAGGTAACGGGTCCGAGACTGTCGCGATACATCCTACGGACGGGAGTCCCAACCCGACCACGGTGGTACCACTCGGGATACACTGATCGAAAGCACGCACCATCCATGCTGTATAGGTGCGGGCCTTGGTTGGAAAACGGATATCTGCAGCCGAGGACGGTTGAGCCGCAAGTGCACTTCCCAGACAACCAGCTACGATTGCAACTACGAGTTTCCTCACGATTCCCCTCCTTGGTATTTCGCCATTGCTATCTTTGTCCTGACGTTCCAGATCGCTACCCTTGGAGTTTCGATGAGAGTGTTGCTCTCATCCCCCATCCAGTCAACGTCGATGGGCTCAGCGCACAATACCAGAACGTAGCAGTTCCTTACCGGAAACGGCGTGGATGACGCTCGCGCCCATGATCTCAATGTTGGTCGGATACGTCGTTCCACCAGCCAGACTGGAGTTGACGCCGAAACATGAACTCAAGTTCGTGCTCGTAATGATCGAGCCGTTCGGACGTACTGCAAAGGCACCGGGAGCCGGCGGACAATCGATCGTCGCATCAGCAAACGTTACTCTCGCCGCAGCATTGGGTGGATGCAGTGTGGAGATGTGTTCCTTGGTGACACGAAGGTGTAGGCGCACTCGAACCGTATCGCCGAACGAAAAGCCCCGACCCACAACCTTGATTTTCCCTTTGTGGGTCAGTCGCACCTTCGCATAGCTGGCGGCCGTCGTATTGTCGGTAACTGTATTCGCCGACAGGCATCCGGTCGAAGGCAACCCCAGACCGACCACCGTGAGACCACTCGGGATACACTCGTCGAACGCTCGCGCCATCCAGACGGTGTATGATTTCGATTTCTTCGGAAACAGCACCGCGGCTTCAGCCGAATGGGTGAATCCAGTGCCTACAATCGCTGCGCTCAGCAGAAGCAACGCTGTCCGGATCAGTTGATTCCTCATGGTAACCTCCCCTTTGTCCCGTTGCTTGACCGTTAGCGCAGAATTCCGGGTCGAGCGAAAACCCGATCGCCATTATCGGCATTCACCAGGTACGCATCGAGGATCTCAATGTTCCCCGTTTCCAATCTGATATTCGGAGCCAAGCACTGCGCCAGGTCGATCTTACCGCCAAGAACCCCTCGACCATTGTTCACGAATCCGAACGGCGCTTGACCACAGACAACAGTCCGATCCGCAAACGTGACACGCGCGGAGCTGTTAGGCGGGTGCAACGTCGTCATACCACTCTTCGTGATTCGGAGTTGGAGCACGAGATGAACGCGCTTCCCCGGAATCAGACCTCGGCCCAGAACCCGTACACGGCCCGTTCGGGCATTGATCGTCACCTTACCCGAATCAAATGTCATCTGATCGTCCGTGACGGCGTTGGCGGCAAGGCAGCCAGTACCCGGGAGCCCCATACCGACGACGGAGAGCCCGCTCGGTATGCACTCATCCATTGCACGCACGAGAGTGGCGGAATAGTTCCGCGCAATCTTCGGAATGTTGACCACCTGTGCTTCCCCCTGGCTGCTCGCGGTACATGCCGCGATGAGTCCGGCCATCAAGAGAATGCCTTTTCCCCTCGTCATGAGCTGCCTCCCGATCACTGCAGCGGTGTGAACCGCCACAGTTCTCAAATTGCCAATACGGTTCGGCCAAGACCGGAACCTGAACGCGTTACCTCGCCCTTACATAAACGTGCCGCATACTCTCTCTCACACCGGGTACATTGTCAAGAAGAAACTGATCACGCAGAAGAACAAATATCAGCTCTGAGCATCTTTTATCCGTTCACTCCAGGTATGGCTTGCCTCAAGGGCATATCCGGCGGCTTTCTGTTCGGCTGCACGCTTGCTCGATCCTTCGCCACGGGCAAGCGTAAACCCGTTCAGGAGCACATCGACCACGAACTCGCGTGCATGGTCGGGACCGCTCTGCGAGACGAGATCGTACCGGGGCGTCTGTTGAAAGTAGCGCTGACAGAATTCCTGGAGCTCGGTCTTCGCGTCGATGCGATGGCGTCCTTGTGCCTGCGCCACTTCCGCCAGGAAGTGGCGCTGAACGACATCCCGTGCAGCCTGGTAGCCACCCTCCAAAAACACGGCTCCGATGACCGATTCGTACAAAGCCGCAAGGATAGACGCCTTCTGGCGTCCCCCTGTTTTTTCCTCGCCCTTCCCCAAACGCATGGCCTCGTGCAAGCCCATG
>CAZEWD010000222.1:2893-5524 GCA_964515725.1 uncultured Binatia bacterium (SeqCode) | reverse complement strand
CACGCCCTACGGGATTACCGCTACCATTTTTGAATCGGCAACCCAGATCATTGATGGCGTTCGCTTCTTCCTGAGTCGGAGGAATACCGAAATCCTGACCAACGGACGGCACGCCGCCCAGTAGGGGGGGGAGCTCATCGCACACGGCGGGACTACCGTTGCCGAGCGCCCGCGAAACGACCACCACGATATCCGGTAACGAAGAAGGGTCGGCCGGATTCCAATTGAAAGTTGAAGGGCCCACCGCCACGTTCCGTCCTCCAGGCCGGCCTTCGATGACGAGAGAAAATCCACTCGAGAAAGCCCGTTCATAAATCGGTGTTCCATCTTCCGCCGTAGCCGACGCGGTGAGAAGGCTGTCGTCGGCACGGGTCATTCCAAAGAAGACGATCACGGGTTCAGGAGGAATGGTTGGAGTCGGCGTACGCGTGATTGTTGGCGTCCGCGTCACGGTCCGTGTTGCCGTCACGGTCGGGGTACGTGTCGCTGTTCGAGTGGAGGTCGGGGTATACGTATCGGTCACGGTTGGGGTGATCGTTGGGGTTCTCGTAACCGTGGGCGACGAGGTTGCCGATCGAGTCGATGAAGGGCTCCTCGTTGGCGTGAAGGTCCTCGTCGATGTCGCGGTCGCTGACCGGGACGGAGTTCCGGTCGGCAACGGAGTTCGTGTTTCGCTGGCAGTCGGTGACGGCGTCGCCGTATCCCGCGGGGTAGGCGGCAGCGTGTGTGTGCCTGTCGGCATCGGGTCAGTATTTGTCGGTGTCGGGGATACCGTTCGTGTGTGTGTTGCCGTTCGGCTTGCCTGGGGGGAACGTGTCACCGTCGGCGTCCGGGTGGCTGTTTCGGTCGGAGACGGCGTTTCGGTCAGTCGGGGGGTTACCGTGGCGGTTTTGGTACGCGTCGGTGTCCATGTCCGCGTCATTGTCCGAGTTGCCGTGAGAGTCCAGGGCACCGTATCCGTCGGCATCGGGGTCGGACTGGGGCTCTGTGTTGGCTTACGAGTTCCCGTAATGGTTGCCGTCGGTGTTCTTGTCACCACGGCCGCGATGGTCCAGGTCGCCGTGGGAGTCAGAGTCGGCGTCCAGACCCGGGTGCCCGTGACCGTTGCACGCAATGTTCGCGTGGGAGTGGCCGTTCTGGGTGACGGGCTCACCCTTGTATCCGTGGCAACCGCTGGCGGCGTTTCGCTTGGCGTCCTCGTGGCAGTGGGAGATTCTCGGACCGTGACGGTAGGCGACCACGTCGGGCGAGGCGTTCGAGTGCGGCGTGGCCGCCGGGTAGGTATCGGCGTTGACGTCGCCGTATTTGTCGGCGGCACAGTGGCGATGTGCGTCATGGTGTGAGTCGGAGGTGCCGTCATTGAGGGTGTAGGCGTCCATGTCGCAATGATTTCTGTCTCCGAACCTGTCGCTACGGGAGTTTGTGTTGGTAACGAGAGGGTCACGGTCGCGGTCGGTGATTCTGGAATGGCGATGGTTATCGTCGGCGTCCTCGTCACGGTGGTCGTGGCAGACGGCGTGATCGTCCGCGTCGAAGTTGCCGTACGCGTCACGGTAGGAGATCCGGTGCGTGTCGCAGTGAGCGTCGGCTGACGTGTCTGCGTTGCGGAATTGGTTACGGTCGGTGTGGGTGTTTCGGTGCTGGTGGATCGCCTTGTCGCCGTCCGCGTAGGAGAGCAAGTGGGGGAGACGGTCTCGGTGTGAGGTGCGGTGCTGGACGGTCGTGGTGATGCAGTCGACGTCAACGTCGCAGTGGCAGATGCCGTTGCGCTCCGCGATGCGATCGGTGTGCCTGAAGGGGTCGCTGTCCACATCATGGGTCGCGTTGCGGTCTGCGTCGGCGTAGGACTCAGCGGATTGCCGATTCTCACATACATCGAAATTGGCGGGCCGAGATTTCCCCCGGCATCCCGGACCTGTACGGTGATGAGCGTCTCGCCGGGTGGAAAGGAGCGAACCGTCGAAATGGGAAGGCAGAACTGGATCGTCCTCGGAGCACCCGTAACGAAAGTGGAGATACCGAACTCATCGACCGTACAGGCACGACGGGCACTCACGTTGACCGTCGCCCCGCAGGCAAAATCATTCAGCACTGTCGTAATTCGGGCCGAATCACTGAAATCAACCGGGTCAACACCCGGTACTCCCCCTTCGCAAACGGCCGGATCGGCATCTCCGAGAGGCCGACCGCTTTGAATTTGCAGGTCGGGTCGTCCGGTTGCCGATGCCGACTGTACAACCGACGTCCCTACGGCCAAGCCGGCCGTGCCGGGTGCTGCTTCGACGATCAGTTGAAAACCAGAGCCACCGCTCCGCTGAAACACCGGTATCCCGTTCACCCTTTCGACTGGGGAGATAATGCTGCCATCAGGTCCGGCGATTCCGATGTGGTTCACCACCGGTCCCGATCGAATCGTCGAAATCAGGGCAACGAGCGCCGTCAGGTCCGCAACGTCTCGCGAACCATCGTTGTTGACGTCACCGTTGCTACAGCCGAAGGACCCCTCGATGAAAAGAGCACGTTCAAGTGTCCGTAGATCCTCCGAGTCGATCAACCCATTACAGTCCACGTCGGCAACGACCGCTGCCGGTGCCATTTGAGGACCGATAAGGAGAAGGACAGCAAGAACCC
>CAZEWD010000222.1:0-2883 GCA_964515725.1 uncultured Binatia bacterium (SeqCode) | reverse complement strand
CACACCCGAACCCCCACCCGCCCCTTGCGCCAAGCTGCCCTTATGCCCATCACAATCAGAACGGTCAATATAGTGGTATTGCCTCGCGGTGGCAGCACGTTCCCCATGCTGGAGAACGCGCCCGATGCGGAGTATAGATGTATCACGGAGGCTCGATGTCGACAGAGAAGGCCCCATTGCAGCGAAAGATGCAGTCCGAATCCGGCGACACGAGCTCCATTCTTGGAGAATTCCACGAGAAGCTGCGACGGCTCCAGAGCGCTGCCGAGATCGTGCTGATCAAGACGCAGCGGGAAAACGAAAGGGCACAGAATCGGAGACAGCGTCACACTTCGGAGCAGATCCTCGAACGCGCCCAACGGCTGAGATCGGAAATCGAAGCGCAGGTACAGGGCATTACTCGCACCCTCGATGCACGTGCCCAGGGGGTGTTTGGCGCCCTCTTACAAGAATCGATGACACAACTGGTCGTGTTGTTGAAACGGTTGAATCCATCCTCCCGCAAGGAAATCCAACGTTTGATCAGACGCATCGAATTCCTCGAAAGACAGCTCAAACTCCGGCGCACACGGCGTCGAACGACCAGACAGGGTCCCCGGACTTAGCCGTACACGGCGTCAACGGACGATTGCCCGGGGCCAGGCCGCACTGCCGCCGGATGTAGCTGCAATGACAACCGGCGCAGACCTGGTCTCGATCGCAGGGGCAACCATCTCCAGCCGCACTGGAGCAACCCCCTGGTTCACTATGCCGAGTTTTGCAGCCGCCGCATAGGATAGATCGATTCCGCGGCCCCGGACGTATGGGCCGCGATCCGTAATTTCTACGATCACAGACTTTCCCGTGTGCAAGGCCGTCACCTTGATCCTGGAACCGATTTCGAGCGAACGGTGTGCCGCCGTAAGATGATCCTTGTTGAAGCGTGTGCCACTTGCGGTCAATCGCCCGTGGAATTGCCCTCCATACCAGGACGCTTTGGTGATCTCTTTGTATGGGCGCTTGTACTGGGCCCACGATGGGAACGAGAGTGAAGTCACGGCACCGACCACGCCGGCGGCAAGCAAACACAACGAAATCTTTCGCTTCATGAATCCCTCCATGTTTTGCGACACATGGAGAGGTCGTCCTCAAGTGCTCCTGTACGGAAGCTCCTCTCCTTGAAGGCCGACGAAGTTAGCTGACGGGTTCGGGCTCAAAGAGTTGCCCGTCCCGGTCCCTTTCCTGACCGAGATTCACCCCATTAAAAAACTGGGTCCTCCGCTCCCCTCTCGGGGATTAGGCCTGGTCGCAACTCCGTACAATGGCAAAGTGCCACCCCTAATGCAACCTCTTTTTGACCAGACCCTGACCATCGCCAAAGCGACGCTCGCCTGTGGAATCGTCACTGGACTGCCAGTTGGAAGCCGTGCCGCGGGCCAAAGCTGCAACCGGGGTCCGTGGCACGTGCCGTGCTGCTTGGTTTGCCAACTCTCAACAGGGGGACGACTGCATGCAATCCGAAAAACCTTCAGGAGCACCCGTGGCCAGCCTACGTCGCCGCCTCAGGATGACTCAGGAGGAATTCGCCCACACGATCGGAGTCACCGTATCGACGGTCAACCGGTGGGAGAATGGTCACATCGAACCGAGCCGGCTGGCGCGCCGTGCCATGGAAGCCCTTGCCTCGCAGTCGGAAGTCGAGGTGCAATTCACCTCAGTCGGGCAAGCACCCGACAAGGGGAACTGAAGCCTTCTGCTCGCTTTGTCTGATTCGCCAGTACCCCGATCAGCACCTCAATAAACCAAGGCTGCCGCCCGCATCGGTGCTCCACTTCGATCCGCAACAGCCAGCGGAAACCCGACAAAGACGACTGACGGCTCGTCAACCAGATGTCCGAGGTTTGTCAGCCCCTCGATCACTGCGATTCCTGCGTGGAAAAGAACCAGGCGTTCGGCCCAGACTTCTTCAGGCGGCCGATCCTTCTCCAGCAGTTCCGCATACCGATGCATGCTTCCGATGCTCGGCATATCCGTCGCAACCGCCTTCACTTTCCTGGCAGTCAACCACTCTGCCGCTTCCACGGAGAGTGGCGCATAGGTCGGCCAGTCATCCTCTTGAGGCTGCGTATAGCCGATGAACAGCAGGACGACGTCATCTGCTCGAACCGTGTAGTTCTCGAGATCACTGGTCCGGATGGGTGAGTGGCGGTCTTTCCACCGCAAGTCGATCAAGCGCGCCGGACCAAAGACCCTGTCCAATGGAATCTGGTCTGCTCTTTCCCCGCCTTTCAGCAGTCGTCCGGGAGCATCCAGATGGGCGCCGATATGACTTGGCAATTCGAAATAGGTGAGACCGAATGAGTACTGTTCCCGGGCCGGGTGGATCGGAGTGAAGCGGAGGCGCTCTCGGACGCCCAAAAATTCCGTTGCCCGGCGGCCGAGTTGCCGCACCGGCAGATCCTCCGTAATCACAGGAGACAGATCGACGATCTTCCTCGGGAGCGGCGAGCGAGAGGAGTCAGGACCCGAGCACCCGCTCAACAGGACCACGGAGAGGCTCGCCACCGCAACGAGCCCGAGTATCTTCCCGTTTGAGCGTTGTTGCGATCTTCGCGCTTGTCCGTCCCACACCATCAGGACCTCAATCTTCCAGATCACCGGCGCCTGGCAGCCGGGCACTGCTTGTCGTTGCTGCGGTGTCTGTGTCTTTGGACGCCCAACCCTGGGCTTAAACCGCCCTGCTCCACTGCAGGGCACTGCAGCAGCGCCGCAGCCGCTGCCCCTTCGACGGGGCGGATCTCGGCCCCGGGATTGATGCGGCGGAGCCTGTCCCCGAGCGCGTCGAGCCAGTCGGCATCGTCGACCAGGTCGGCCTTGGTCAGCACGATGCGGTCGGCGACCGCG
>CAZEWD010000221.1:0-5524 GCA_964515725.1 uncultured Binatia bacterium (SeqCode) | reverse complement strand
AGGGAAAAGGACTTTGCGAAGGTCCGTAGCACGAGAACGTTCTTGCAGGATGCGATCAGCGGAATTGCGCTCCATTCCGCAAAATCGACGTAGGCTTCATCGACGACGACAAGGCCGGAACTCGCCTCCGCCAGCCTTCGCAACTCGTTGAGTGGCACGGGTATTCCCGACGGCGCATTCGGGTGGCACACGAACGTGACGCGTCCCGCGGCGTCTGCCAGACCCGCCGGGAGATCGCCATCAGCTCCATACGGGACATGAACGATTTCACCGTCCTGGATGGTGACGAGAGTGTCGTACAAACTGTATGTCGGATAAGGATAGACAACGCGGTCTCCCGGATCGATGCAGGAACGCAGGATCAGGCTGAGCAACTCGTCGGATCCATTTCCCACAAGGATGTTCTCCGGCTGCAAGCCGCAGACCGCCGCCGCTCTCGTCCGCACGGCGTTGGCGAGCGGATCCGGGTAGAGACGCAGATCATCACAAATCGCTGCTTGCAGGGCCTCCAGGACCCGTGGCGACGGTGGGTACGGATTCTCGTTGGTGTTGAGTTTGATGTAGCGGCGGTCCTGTGGTTGTTCCCCCGGAACGTAGCCTTGCATCGCCTCGATGTTCGGTCTGACAAAAGCCGCACACATGTAGGTGCGACTAGCAAAACCGCATCGGAAGGAAAACGGATCTGGGATTCGATCGTCTCGCCCGGCAGATGTCTGGCGGTAGCACGCTCCCGATGCACAGGCGTCCGAGATCCCTCTCTTCTCCGCGGATCGATTGCAGAGAACAAAACCGAATCATTCTCGACCGCTTCGCTCGGGATGCACCGGCCGTCTGAGGTAAAGAAAATCGGATGGCGGAACCTCTCCGAGTGGTACAGGGAGATTCGTCAAGCCAGACACCCGGGTTTTTCAAAGCAGTTCTCGATCCTGCTGCTATGGTGCGGCCTATGTCTGCGGAAACGATCATTGCACTGCAGGCTGCCATGGTCGACCTGAGCAGCCTGTATGACGTGGCGCGCAACTTCACTGAACTGCAAGCCGAAGCCGAGGGGCCGTTGATCTCCCGAATGACCGCACTGGGAGGACTCCTGCGGCGCGCCGTACGGCAAGACTCTTTAGAAGAGCACCTGGAAAAAGGATCGCGCGAGATCTTCGCGTTGGCCACCGAATGGCGGGAACGCATCGAGAAGATGCGCGACACGGCCGCCTATCGGGAAGCGCGGGATGCCTATGAATCCGGCGATCCGACACGCCTTGCCGTTGCCCTGCCTGCCCTCTTCTCTCGCATCTGCGTTCTCGAGTCTGCTCCCGACCTGTACTTTCCGTTCTCGGCATCGTCAGGACAGCGTGCTCGCGGGCGCAGTCCGTTCCTCGCCCCCAGTCTTTGTGCCGATTCTCTCGTATCCCTCCTGCGAAACGGCATTCCGGCCGACCCACTCGGTACGGACGATTGGTGGGACCAGGATTTTCTCTACATCGCCTGTGCCGCCAGCCCCGATGCGCTCGAAAGTCCGATCTGGCTGCGCGCAAGAGCTGAGGCTGTCCCCTCGCCCGTGTTCACGGTGGTCGCAACGGATGAGCTGCGCCTCTACTCACCTCACTTCCAGGCTGAATTCCAGATCGGCTTTACAGAGGACGTGACTGACGAGTGGTGGTTGGCCTATGATGGCTCGTTCCCTGAATTTCGTACCGCCCTGGAACGGGAGTTGTGGGTGCGTGGCGTCTCGACCTCGATTCTGAGCGGATCAAGCTGAACGTACGGGGAGGAAAGCCGAGCCGGCCCGCGAAGGGACCGGCCCGGTGGCCAATCAATACTGATAGGTCAGCTTTACGCCGGTCTCGTCACGCCGGGCAAAGCGGCCGCCGACGTACCACGGATCGTTACTCGGCAGATCGCTTCCATAGGTCATGAAGTACTTCTGTTGCAACGTGACGATGAAGTTGTTGGTGAGGAAGTAATCGAGATTCCAGATCAGTTCGAGGTTGCTATCGACCGGATCCCAGACTGACGCAAGAAACGGCACGACCGTGCCACCGCGGTAGAAGCTCGTTGCAGCCAGTGTGATCATGCTCTCCCATTGCCGGATGTTGTCACCGTTTCCTTTCAAGTCGGCGTTCTGCTGGCGCTCGTATTGTCCGGTCCGGGGCCCCGAAATCCATTGGCCGATCGGTCCGAAATACGGATCGTCACCGGCACCTGAATTCCCGCGGAGCTTATCGACGTTCCGACCTGGCGTGTATTGCCAGAACAACTGCCCGCTCAGAAACCAGGTGGCACGAGGGTTGAGCCAGCGGATCCACGTGGGGCGGTCGAAGCCGATCATACCGGTCCATACGTCTCTCTTCGCAAGACCGAAGGGTCCCGTTCCCACCTGTTGCCCCCTGATGTACATCGGCGGCAGCTTGTCTTCTTCGATCGTTTGGTAGGGTTCGCCCATCACGTAGGCTGTTTCGAAGCGGAACACGGTTTCTGAAATGTCATCGTAATAGTTTCCCGTGAGGCCGAAGATGTGCATGTAAGGATGGATGACCTCAGCATCGACCCACACCGGTGCGACGCAGATCGCATTGTCCTCGGCGGTCAGCCCCGAGCAGGCCCGTGTCAGGGCATCGGCGGCAACGGGTCTGTTCTTATCAATCTGGTAACGACCGACGACATCTTTCGAACTACCGATATCCAGGCGGTTCAAGCGCACCGCAAAGGGAGAGGATGCACCCACTCCGCGACCACGTGCGTACATATACGCCAATGATGTTTCGAGACCGAAAGGCGTCACGAAATGGAGACGCGTCCCCACCTCGCTGGCATCCCTCGGGTTTCTCTGGAAATCTCCCCGGCGCAAGCTCGTGCCGTTCAAATCGAAGGTAGGAATCAGCGCCAAAGGTGATACCTCTGTGCGCTGGATCTGCCCATCACGCAGCGGATTGGGAAACGGGAGTGCCCACGGCTGCGGCAGGAACCCCGGTTTGATCCCGGGCTGGAAGTCGAATGGATTGTAGACGACTTCGGCAAACACGTTGTTGAACTTCCATACGTCACCGAAGTCCCACAAAAACTTCGCCATCCACAGAGGAATCCGGATATTGTCCCAGGTCTCCTGCTGAAAGTGCCAGGTGATATCCAGAGGGTTCCAGATGTCCATGATGCGGAATTGGTCACTCTCGCCCCAGATCACCTGCTGGCGGCCGATCCGGAAGGTGAGAGGCAGGTCCTTCAGCTTGCCGTCGATGTATGCCTCGCGCAGGCGATTTTCGAACTTGAAGCCGCTGCGCTCCCTCCCTGTAAGGTCGGTAAGCGAACCGCCCACCCAGTCGTCCCAGCGGGTCTGACCGTGCTGCCGTTCGCCGGGCTGGATGTCGTACACACCGTCGTACACGCCACGATACAGCAGATACAGTTTGGACCGCTCGAGGAATGGCATCTCGAAGCGATCGATCAGCTTACCGTTCTGGAGCCAATCGTAGTCGACACGGAGCCGGAATGTGTTGCGGTTCTGGACGAAATTGAATTCGTTCGGAGTCGCATGCCTGAGGAGGTTTTGTGTTTCGAGGTTTCCCGAAACCTCCAGTGGGCCGTACCTCATGGTGGCATTTGCCGATCGAACGGCAATTGCGGCCAATAGGAGCAACCCGATTCCAACGGTTCTGGTTGGTGATACGCACCACCCCTCGCGCATATCCTCCTCCTTCGGTGCTATGATGGCGTGACGTCTCCCGAATACTCGCCATCTGGATTTGTCGCAAGACAGACACTGCAGCCAACCTCCACTTTCGTTGACTTGCCCTGGGCCCGCTGTTAGCGGGCTTCGTCCTGATGAACACCGTTCGCACGCGATTTGCGCCGAGTCCGACGGGTTATCTGCACATCGGCGGTGCCCGCACCGCCCTTTTCAGTTTTCTCTACGCCCGCCACCACGGAGGACGCTTCATCCTCCGTATCGAAGACACGGACCGCGAGCGATCCACCGAAGAGTCGATCCGCGCCATTCTCGATGCGATGGCCTGGCTGCGCCTCGACTGGGACGAGGGTCCCTTCTACCAGACGCAACGGATGGCCCTGTACGCCGAGTACGCCGAGCGTCTCCTCAGCGAAGGGCACGCGTACCGCTGCTTCTGCAAGCCGGAAGATCTCGACGCCAAACGACAGGCAGCGCTGAAGACAGGCGGCAAGCCGATGTACGATCGGACCTGCCGGGATCGCATAGAGGGAATTCCGGGCGCACCATTCACGATTCGTTTCAAGGCTCCGTTGTCGGGTACGACGGTCGTGTCCGATCTCGTCAAGGGACACGTTGCGTTCGACAACAGCGAACTCGACGATCTGATTCTCGTACGCTCGGATGGAACGCCGACCTACAACTTCTGTGCTGTGGTCGACGATGCCACGATGAACATCACACACATCATCCGTGGCGATGATCATTTGAACAATACGCCGAAACAGATCCACATGTATCAGGCGATGGGATTCGATCTGCCGGCATTTGCACATTTGCCACAGATTCTCGGTCCGGACCGTGCGCGGTTGAGCAAGCGGCACGGAGCCACCTCCGTGATGGCCTACAAGGAGATGGGGTATTTGCCGGATGCTCTGGTGAACTATCTCGCACGGCTGGGCTGGTCACACGGCGATCAGGAAATCTTCAACCGTGCCGAACTGATCGAGAAGTTCACTCTGGACAGCGTCGGCAGTGCGGCTGGAGTGTACAACTCGGAGAAAGCGGCCTGGCTGAATTCCCAGTACATCAAAGCGCTGACACCCGAAGAACTCGGCGAGGCGGTGTTCCCTTACATCGAAGCGGCCGGTTACGTAGTGCAGCATGATCCGGTGTGGCTGGCAAAGATGGCCCGGACACTCCAGGAGCGGTCGAAGACGCTGGTCGAATTGGTCGAACTCGGCCATTACTACTTCAGCGACGATCTGAAGATCGATGAAGCGGCGGTTGCCAAACACCTCAAGCCTGAAACGATCCCCCTGTTAGAGATGATTCGAGCAGCACTCGCCGAGTTACCGGAATGGAACGTACAGACGACCCACGACTGCTTCGGTGCCATCATGGAAAAGCTTCAACTGGGTCTCGGCAAGCTGGCGCAGCCCGTGCGTGTGGCGCTGACCGGAGGCGTCGTAAGTCCAGGAATCTTCGAGGTCCTCGACGTGCTGGGGCGCGAACGCTCCCTGCAACGCATCGATCAGGCGATTAC
The DNA here is from genome assembly GCA_964515725.1 of uncultured Binatia bacterium (SeqCode). Taxonomy (GTDB): domain Bacteria; phylum Desulfobacterota; class Binatia; order HRBIN30; family HRBIN30; genus CAZEWD01. The sequence goes on along the minus strand of CAZEWD010000221.1, from coordinate 323 downwards.
GCGGATCAAGGCGAAGCAGGGCAGTTGAGCTGGTGGTGTGGTCGTTTCACAGTTCGGTCGAGTACGGGCAAATTCCTGGCTGCGACCCGGCTGGTAAACTTGACTCGCTGCAATGCGGAGCTTAATCTCGGCGCTGCTTTCGTTGAGGAGTCGGCTAATTGGCAAGCCACCTGACTCTGGATCAGGCGATTGAAGGTTCGAGTCCTTCCTCCTCAGTTCAAAGACAACGCCGGGTCGGCTGGGCCCACCCGGCGTTGTTTCAAAAAGATACGGTCCCATCGTCTAGTGGTTAGGACGCCGGCCTCTCACGCCGGTAACCCGGG
>CAZEWD010000220.1:4228-5537 GCA_964515725.1 uncultured Binatia bacterium (SeqCode) | reverse complement strand
ATACCTCAAGTGTGCCTCGCCGACTTCCTTGCTGCGGGGTGCAAAGGCCTGTCTTGTCATCGACTCGATCGGCGGGCATGGGCTGCCTTCTTTCAAAGAACCCGTTTCTGCCGAATATCCTGGGCCTGCGGTTCGTTTCTTGACCTACGTGACCCCACCACATAAGGTCCACGAATGTGTTACCTCAACTCGCGGAGGAGAATCACCCCATGAATACAATTCTGACGAGAGACGAGATGCATCCTGCTCGCGCGGATTTCTCCGTTGAGACGATGCTTACGGCCTATGACACGAACTACGCATGGAACTACAGCAGCATGAAGGAGGGTCTGCGCGACCTCTACGAAAAAGCCAAGAGAGAGCAGTGGAATGGTTCGGAGCAACTGAAGTGGGACACGCATGTGGAGCCGGAAGCGGAGATCATTCCCCAGACCTACAACCCGCTGACGGACTACGGACCGTATAAGAAGCTTACGGAGCGCCAGGTCAATCATCTGCGTCATGCGCAGATCGCGTGGCAACTTTCGCAGTTCATGCATGGCGAACAGGGTGCGTTGATCGTGGCCTCGCAGTTGACCGGCGCCGTGCCGTGGATGGATGCCAAATTCTACGCCGCGACACAGGCGATGGATGAGGCGCGCCACGTCGAGGTGTTCAGCCGTTATCTGCATGAGAAACTCGAATGGCAGTGGCCCATCAACCAGAACCTCAAAAAGCTGCTGGACCTGATCATCTGTGACCAGCGCTGGGACATGAAGTATCTGGGGATGCAGATCCTCGTCGAAGGACTCGCCATGGCGGCTTTTTCGAGCATGTACCAGTTGGCAGTCGAACCGCTGGTGAAAAACCTGGTGCATTATGTGATGAAGGACGAATCCCGCCATGTCGCCTTCGGGGTCCTTTCTTTGCGCGGTTACTACCTGGAGATGCCGGAGAAGGAGCGTCGCGAACGGGAGGACTTTGTCATCGAAGGCTGCCGGCTCATGCGGGACCGCCTGCTGGCGGAGGAAATCTCCGACTACATGGGTTTCGACAAGAGTGAGGTGCGAGCCATCGTGCTGGCCTCACCAGTCATGAGACTTTTCCGTCAGGCCCTGTTCATGCGCATCGTGCCGAATATCAAGAAACTCGGATTACTGTCGCCGCACGTACGGAAGGCGTTTGAAGAAATGGAAATCATCCATTTCGAGGATGTCGATCCGGAGGCACAAGACCGCGCGCTCGGCCTGTAAGAAACATGGTGCAGGCCGGAAGTGGAAGAAATGATTTCCGGCCTCTCCCTCGTTATCGTGCGGAACTTGCTACGATC
>CAZEWD010000220.1:0-4218 GCA_964515725.1 uncultured Binatia bacterium (SeqCode) | reverse complement strand
TGCCCGTGTGGGTTTTCCTCTGAGGCAGCCAGCTCCCCTGATCCGCCGCGACGACCTTTTGAATTCATTTCATTCTACGCTAGGGTGCACGGGAGTCCCCCCATCCAAGGAGAGTTTGCGCAATGCCGATCACCAAAACGTCAACGGGACAGCGGTCCCGCCGTTCGTCCGAACATCCGAGCCGAATTCCCACTGCGGAGCCCCACCCGATGGCCGGCAAGGAAATGAACAATGCGGACGCCATCGTGCAGGTACTCGCCGATGAGGGGGTAGATACCGTTTTCGGGTACAGCGGTGGAGCGATCCTGCCGACTTACGACGCGATCTTCCGATACAACGAGAGCCGTAAAAAGGAAGAGATCCGTCTGATCGTTCCGGCTTCGGAACAGGGTGCCGGGTTCATGGCGGCCGGATACGCTCGCTCGAGCGGTCGTGTGGGTGTTGCCATTGTCACCTCCGGCCCGGGCGCGACGAATTGTGTTACCCCGATCCGTGATTGTCAGGCGGACTCTGTGCCGGTCGTCCTCATTACTGGGCAGGTGCCACGTCTGGCGATGGGAACCGACGCATTCCAGGAGGCACCCGTCTTCAACATCATGGCTTCATGCGCCAAACATGTCTTTCTGGTCACCGACGAAACCAAGGTGGAAGCGACGATCAGAACGGCCTTCGAAATTGCACGCAGTGGACGCCCGGGACCCGTGGTCATCGACATGCCGCGCGATGTCCAACTCCTCCCCACCGTCTACAAGGGCAATGAGAGATTACATCTGCGTGGTTACGCGGAGCGACAGGCTGCACTCAATGAGTCGGTGTTGTCTCCAGCGGATGCCGAGGCATTTTACGATCTCCTGAACGCGAGCGAACGCCCCCTGATTTATGCAGGTGGGGGGATCATCAACAGCAGTGCTTCCGAGGAACTGCGCGCTTTCGCCAAAAAGTTCGGAATTCCGGTGGTGACCACGCTGATGGGAATCGGCGCAGTGGATACGGCCGACGATTTCTCTTTGCGCATGCTGGGGATGCATGGCAGCGCGTATGCCAACTATGCCGTCGAGGACAGCGATTTCCTTTTCGCTGTGGGATCTCGCTTCGATGACCGTGTTGCGGGCAAGGTGAAAGAATTCGCTCCACACGCGAAAATCGCCCATCTGGACATCGATGCTTCCGAGATCGGCAAGGTGAAGGCTGTCCAATGGGCCTACGTGGCTGACGCCAAGCGAGGTTTGCAGCAATTGCTCGCGGCGGGAGAGCATTTCAAGAAGGACTTCAGCCGCTGGCGGGAGCACGTTCTGGAACTCAAGCGGGACCATCCATTCGCCTGGAACCGTGAGTCGAATCTGCTGCAGCCGGAACAGGTCCTGGCCACCTTGAATGAAATCACACGCGGCAATGCGTTTGTCAGTACGGGCGTCGGCCAACACCAGATGTTCGCCGCCCAATACATCGATTTTTCGGAGCCTCGCACGTGGCTTACGTCCGGCAGCATGGGCACCATGGGCTTTGGTCTACCCGCAGCGATTGGGGCGCAACTGGCCAATCCCGGTCGTCTCGTGATCGATGTGGATGGGGATGGCAGCCTGCGGATGAATCTGGGCGAGATGGAGACGCTGACGACCTATGGGATCCCGGTCAAAATCCTGCTCCTCAACAATCACGGGGACGGGATGGTCCGCCAGTGGCAGGATCTCTTTTACGCGAATCGCTACGCCGGTTCCGACAAGAGCCTGCACACGAAGGACTTCGTGAAGGCTGCGGAAGCGGATGGATATGGGTTCGTGAAGCGGATCACGAGTGCTGCCGAAGTGAGACCGGCTCTTGAGGAGTTCGTCAACTATCCGGGCCCGGCGCTGCTCGAAGCGATCGTGGACCAGTCGGCACACGTCTACCCGATGGTGGGCCCGGGGATGAGCTACGGACAGATGCTCACCGGGAAGTACATCCCCGATCGCAACAGCATTACCAAAAAGCCGGACATGCCTCCGGGGTATTTCTGAGGCAGAGACTCTGGGGGCCAGAGGGTTCTACCCTCTGGCCCTTTCGATGAGGCGGAAGTCCGTGACCCCTGGAGGGGTCTGACTCGATCGCGGTGAGCGGTACCCCGGTGGGCAAGGATATTCTCCAGCGTCCTGCACCGGGAAATCCATGCTCGTGTGGTAGATTCCCGATGCATCGCACTCGGAGCTCATCGTGTGGCGCGAATGGCTGCGAGGACCTGAGCGGGATGCTTTTCCGCGCTGGCCACCTTTTTCCAGTGGCGTTGAATCCTGCCGTCGGGACCGATCCATACAGTGGACCGGATGACGCCGACGACCTTCTTTCCGTACATGACCTTTTCGCCGTAGGCACCGTATCGTTTCATGACCGTATGACCGGGATCGCTCAGAAGCGGGAAGGGCAGTTTATATTTGTCGATGAAGTTCCGATGGGATGCGGCCGATACGCCTGGCACACCCACCACTAGCACCCCGAGTTTCTTCAATTCGCTCCAGTCATCGCGAAAGCCACAGGCTTCTTTCGTGCAACCGGGTGTGTTGTCCTTCGGGTAAAAGTACAGAATCAGATCCTTCCCTGCGAAATCCTTCAGGGAGACGACCTTGCCGTTGGCATCGCTCAGCTCGAAATCGGGTGCTGGTTTACCTTCTGTGAGTGTCATGACGCATTCCTCCTGGAGCAACGTTGCTGCCACAGCCCGATCGATGAGGGAAGAGGAACGAGGCTTCGAGCCGGGACGATCGTACTGGCTCGGTGGTCTGTCTGGTTTGCCAGGCCGCCGGCACGGATCTTCGATTGGAGAGAGAACATTGCCTCGGATCTCGAACCGAACGACGGGCCAGGAAAAATACCCTCTGTATGGCATGTCGTTCAGGCCGAGGCGGACACTCTGGAAACCGCCTGCTCTTGATCCAACTCGATGTCGTCTGTACCAATCGAGACTATGAGTGAGAAAAGCACTTTTACTCGTTTCACCGGCACGGACCGGTACATCGCCTCGGCGCCGCTGGTGGATGCGGTCAATTGTGCGATTGCGCTCGAACGGCCGTTGCTGATCAAGGGCGAGCCCGGCACGGGCAAAACCGTGCTCGCGCGTCACGTGGCCGAAGGCCTTGGGATGCCGATGTTATCGTGGCACATCAAATCGACTTCCAAAGCGGCCGAGGGGCTGTACGTCTATGACACCGTGCAGCGGCTGAACGATAGCCGTTTCGGTACGGGAGATGTTTCCGACATTCGCCGTTACATCAAGCTGGGACCGTTGGGGCAGGCCTTTGCGGCGGCCGAGAGAAACGTGCTCCTGATCGATGAGATCGACAAGGCGGATCTGGAATTTCCGAACGACCTGTTGCGGGAACTGGATGAAATGCGTTTCAGCATTGTCGAGACGAACGAGGAAATCACGGCACGGGAACGTCCGGTCGTCATCATCACTTCGAACAACGAAAAGGAACTGCCAGACGCTTTCCTTCGCCGCTGCATCTTCTACTACATCGACTTCCCCGATCCTCCGCTCATGCGGCAGATCATCGACGTGCATCATCCGCATCTCGATGCCCGGCTGCTCGACCAGGTGCTGATCAAATTCTACTGGTTGCGCGAGCAGAGCGAGTTGCGCAAGAAGCCGTCGACATCCGAACTGATCGACTGGATCAGTGCCTTGTTGCGCTCGGGGATGAGTATCGAAAAAGTAGAAGAGCACATCCCCTTCGTTGGAGCACTCCTGAAGAAGGAGCAGGATGTCGATGCATTGCTCCGGTACGACGAAAAAGGGGGGCATTACCCAACGAGCTGGCAGGAACTGGGTCCCCGCTACAATCAATGAATTCGCCCTGCTCAGAATGCGGCGGGCCAGTGCGACTTGCGCACCATCGAGCAGGAGTTTAAGCGCCAGGGCCTCGTGCGTGTCGGTGTCCGGCATCCGCGCCTTCGTCTATGTGGAATGCGGTGCAGTTTATTTCCCACCCGGGGGTGCGCAGGCAGTCGTTGAAGCGCCGCGAACGGCTCGGCGTTGACGACGTCGCATCCACGGTTGCGTATCACCAACTCAGCAAGGACTCGTACGACCGCCTCTTCCCGAGCCAGGACACCATGCCGCGGGGTGGCTTCGGCAGAACTTGATCGCCCTGCCGTTACAACATCACGCGCGACAGGCGGACAACATGCTTTTCCTGAACAAGGAGTTCGTCCCGTATGACAACCAGTGACGGCTCGCGGGCAATC
>CAZEWD010000219.1:0-5546 GCA_964515725.1 uncultured Binatia bacterium (SeqCode) | reverse complement strand
TGCGGGGTCACTTTCTGATCATTCCCGGGCAGCGTGCCCGTTTTGCCTGGTGGCTGCAGAAATTCCTCCCGCGCCGCCTGACGAATGCGATTGCGGATCGTATGGTGGCGCGGGTCCGTGCGGCTCGTACCTGATAGGGATATGGTGCGCACGTATTGTCCCCCGCATCGTGATATGAAATCACCACGCCATTTCAGTTCTGGAGGCCACATCGTGTCAGATTACAGTACCGTCACTCGCGCTCGTATGACGGCCAGCGAGGCGCTGGTCGAAACGCTCGCCGCCAACGGCGTCACCGATATCTTCGGCATCGTCGGCTCCGCCTACATGGACGCTCTCGACATCTTTCCCGCTGCCGGGATCCGGTTCATCCCCACCGTGCATGAGCAGGGTGCCGCTCACATGGCCGATGGCTACGCCCGCGCCAGTGGCCGCCATGGTGTCTGTATTGCTCAGAACGGTCCCGGAGTGACCAACTTCGTTACGGCGATTGCCGCCGCCTTCTGGGCGCATAGCCCTGTGGTAGCCATCACTCCCGAAACAGGCAGTATGACGATGGGGCTGGGCGGCTTTCAGGAAACGGATCAGATCCCCATTTTTTCCAGGATCACCAAATATCAGGGTCATGTGAGCAGTCCGAAGCGCATGGCGGAGATTGCGGCACGCTGCTTCGACCGGGCCATGCTGGAGATGGGACCCACCCAGCTCAACATTCCGCGAGATCACTTTTACGGGGACGCCGAATTCGAAATTGCGCCACCGATGCGAATCGAGCGCGGTGCGGGTGGAGAGCATAGTCTGGACGAGGCAGCGGGCCTCCTTGCCGCAGCGAAGTTTCCCGTCATCGTCTCCGGTGGCGGTGTCGTGCTCTCGGACGGCGTGGAGGCCTGCGTCGCTCTGGCCGAGTATCTCGGTGCGCCGGTCGTCAACAGCTACCTGCACAATGATTCCTTTCCCGCCTCGCACAAGCTGTGGTGCGGCCCACTCGGCTACCAGGGTTCGAAAGCGGCTATGCAACTCATTGCCCGGGCCGATGTGGTTCTGGCGCTTGGCACGCGTCTGGGCCCCTTCGGTACACTGCCACAGCATGGACTCGATTACTGGCCACGTGATGCAAAGATCATCCAGGTCGATGCGGATTCAAGGATGCTCGGCCTGGTGAAACGGATCTCCGTCGGGATCTGTGGTGACGCGCGTGCCGCGGCCGATGCGCTGCGGCAGAGGCTGGCCTCGCGGAATGTTGCCTGCCGCCTGAACCTCGACGCACGGGCGAAGGAAATCGCGCAGACCCGAGCCGCATGGGAAGATGAGTTGAATGCCTGGCCACACGAGCGCGATCCGTGGAGTCTCGAGGCCATCAGGGACAGTGCCGCCATGCATCCGCGCGAAATGCTCCGTGAAATGGAAAAGGCCATGCCGGCAGATGCGATGGTGGCTACCGATATCGGCAATATCTGTTCCGTGTCGAACAGTTATCTGCGTTTCGAAAAACCGCGCAGCATGTTTGCAGCAATGAGCTTCGGGAACTGTGGCTATGCGTTCCCCGTATCGATCGGAGCAAAGCTTGCGAGGCCGGAACGACCGTCCGTCTGTTACGTCGGCGACGGAGCCTGGGGGATGAGCTTTGGTGAACTCCTCACCTGTGTGCGTGAGCAGATCCCTGTGACTGCCGTTGTTTTTCATAACCAGCAGTGGGGCGCGGAGAAGAAGAATCAGGTGGATTTCTACGGGGAACGGTTTCTCGGTACGAATCTGGAAAGCCCCAGTTTTGCCGCAGTGGCACGTGCCCTCGGGGCAGAAGGTGTGGTGGTAGAAAAGCTATCGGACGTGGGTTCGGCCCTGCAGGCAGCCTGTGCGGCACAACGGGACGGCCGTACCACCGTCCTGGAGATGGTGGTTACCCGGGAGCTGGGCGATCCCTTCCGGCGTGATGCCCTGTCGAAGCCGGTCCGTTTCCTGGAAAAGTACCGTGATTTCGTTTGATGCAGAACGTTCGCCGAACTGATACAGGCAGACCGAGGGAATCGAACATGCAATCGTCAGCGCAAAAGGTCGAGGCAATACCGGAAGTGGAGACTGCCGCTTCCCCATCTCTGGATGAATACTGGCTGCCATTCACTCCAAATCGTGATCTCAAAGCAGCACCGAGATTGTTCGCGCGGGCCGAGGGGGTCTATTACTATGATCCCACGGGACGGCCGATCCTCGACGGCGCTTCCGGACTTTTCGCCGTCGCGGCAGGGCATGGCCGCCGCGAGATCATCGATGCGGTGCACCGCCAGCTCGAAGAACTCGATTACACCCCGAGCTTTTATCGCAGTCATCCACTGGCCTTTGCCGCCGCTGCATCCATTGCAGCTCTGACCCCGAAAGGGCTCGACCGCATCTTCTTCGTCAACTCAGGATCCGAGTCGGTCGACACGGCGATGAAGATCGCACTCGCCTACCACCGGGCTCGCGGAGAAGGGCAGCGGACAGTCTTCGTCAGCCGGGAGTATGCCTACCATGGTGTCAACTTTGGTGGTGTTTCCCTGTCCGGCATGGCCAACAACCGGCGGCGTTTCTCCGGCGTCATCGCGCCAGCGCCGTTGCTGCGTCACACGGGGAAGACGACGGCTCCATTCCACCGCGGTCAACCGGAAGAGGGTGCGGAACGGGCAGACGATCTGCAACGCGTGATCGACGCATACGGTGCGGAGAACATCGCTGCCGTCGTTGTCGAGCCGATTGCCGGTTCGATCGGTGTGTTGATTCCTCCCGTCGGATATCTGGATCGCCTGCGTGCGATCTGTGACCGGCACGGGATTCTGCTGGTGTTCGATGAAGTCATCACCGGGTTTGGCAGAACCGGCCAGGCGTTCGCCTCACAGACATTCGGTGTCCGGCCGGACATCATGACGATGGCAAAAGCCATCACGAACGGAGTCCAGCCGATGGGCGCCGTGGCGGTCGATCGCGGGATCCATGACACGATCATGGATGCGGCACCGGAAGAAAGCATCGAGTTTTTCCATGGCTACACCTGGAGCGCCCATCCGGGTGCCTGCGCGGCCTGTGTGGCGGCGCTGGATGTCTACTCCCGCGAGGGCCTGTTTGAGCGTGGTGCCGGGCTTTCGGGCTACTTCCGTGAAAAGCTCTACACACTCGCCGATCTGCCGGTAGTCAGCGATATCCGTCAGTTCGGTCTACTGGCAGGGATCGACTTCGTACCTGAGTCGAAGCCGGGGCAACGCGGCTACCGCCTGCAAAAACAGCTCTTCGATGCCGGTCTGCACCTCAAAACGACGGGTGACACGGGAATCGTTGCCCCCGCATTCGTGAGTACCCGGGAGCATATCGACGAGATGGTCGATGTCCTGCGGCGCGTTCTCGAAAAGGAATCGCTCTGAACCCACCGGATGAAGGGCTGGGCCTGTTGTCGTCATTCCGGCATCCGCTGGCCAGGCCCTTCATCCCTGAATCCCGATTGCACGATTCCTCCGGACGACTCAGTTCCCTGTCCCCGACGGACTGGCATCCGTAATGAGTTGTCCTTCGGTGGCCAGATACGTGAGGAGTTGGATCTGAGCTTCGCGAATCTTGGCGCTGACCAGGTGCGGCTCTTCGCCTGACAGACCATAGTCGGCCGGATCGAATTGCCACATCCCGCTGACACTGCATCCCGGTTCGTCGCATGACTTCTCGCTTGTGATCGTGGGAATCCCCATGAGTCGCGCCAGATCCTCTGTTGTTGCGTTGGGCAGAATCGAATCGCCGATCCCTTCCTGGATGAGAACCGATTTACGCGTCGCCCCGGGGAGTTGCCGTTGTCCACTGATGAACGGTGCGTAACTGATCGAATCTCCGGCAGCCATGATCCAATCTCCGCGGTTCAACAACATCCGGAAAAAATCGGGGTAGGCAGGATGGTCTGGCGACAGGCCCACCAGCGTGGCGATGTAGGGGGCGACCAGACTCCCCACCTTTTCGCCTTCCAGGATGTGGGCCAGACGGCCGGAGGGAACGCTCAGCATGGCGATGCGCACGCGTGAATCCACACCCAGAAAGGTGGCTCCCGTGATGCCGCCGAGCGAGGCCCCCGCAAAGAGAATTTTCTCTTTGTCGATCAGGTCGAAGGGAGGCTCTGTGGCTGTTTCCACGAGCCGCCGGATTTCGAGCAATTCCGTGGAGCTTTGGCGGAAGCTGTCACGCATCGCGTAGAAGTTGTCGATGTGGAAGTAGCGCATGATATCGGTCGTGTCGTTGCCGGTACCACGCGCACCGTGGTTGGGAAAATCGTGAGCCACCATGATGAATGGCGGGATGAGGCCTACCTTCGAGCCAAATTCCGCGATATCCCACACGAAGTCGGAGCTTTGCCCGAGACCGTGTCCCAGGATGACCACAGGAAAGCCTTTCTCTGGAACAGGCAGGTTCGGGACGGCGATCTGTACGCGAACACGTACCGTTTTGGGTGCCTTCTCACCCGAGACCATGGCGGGATCGAACGAAGAATCACTCCCACGAAAATCGTAGAGTTGCGTCGTGCCGACGGCTGCGATCCGGTAGTCGCCGGAGTGGCCACGCAGGAGCTGGTCTTTCATCGGGCCTTCCGTGAATACCCCTTCGGTGTATCGTGTGGACGGACTGTCTTCGAAGCTCAAGACCGGTGCCGGCAGATCTCCATCTTCGAGGCGGTCACGGATCGTGACGAGGTCCTGCCAGGTACGCTGTGTGGTGAAAGTGAACGCAAGCGCGATCTGTCTGCGCGACACACCCCATGTTGCGAGCGTATCGAAAACCGGCTGAAGGGATTCCGTTTCGTGTCCGTGCAACACGTGACGGAATTCCCGGCTGAAGCCGAGAGGCGCACCCGACGGCGTCTTGACGGCACTGGTGAGGACGAGTGCGTAGGTCGTTGCTGATTCAAGGGGCTGATCCGGTTGTAGGTCGAGGATCGACAACTCAGGGTGCCAGATGGGCGTGAATCCCATCGGCGCAAGCGACCAGCCATCCTCGCTGTGTCGCAGCAGGAGGGTTCCCTGCGGCAATGTGTCGAGATCGATGCCGGCGCTGAGTCGCAGTTCGATGGGGCTGTAGACCCCCCAGCCCGTTGCGTGTGAGCGAATCTGTTGGAGCAGGGTCGTTCCGAAAGATCGTGTCTGGTTGGGGTCCAGAGCGTCGGGATCGGAAAATTGCAAAAAGGACCATTCGGGCGGCAGGATCGCGCCCGTTTCGTCCCGGTATCGATCATCGGGGAAGGGATTCTCCGCTTGTGTGATGTCGATACTGTAGGCTGCAATCGAACCGGCCGGTGTACAGTCCTCATCGGTCTCGATCTGGCCATCGGGACACAGGTCGTCCTCTTCTACCTCGGTTGTTGGTGTTGGTGTGGCCGTCGGAACCGGTGTGGATGTTTCCGTAGCGGATGAAATGGCAGTTGGAGTAGCGGTACTTGTCGCCGTTGTTGTCGCTGTCTTCGTTGCGGTTTCTGTGGGTACGAGCGAGGGGCTGTACGAAGGTGTCGGCGGAGGCGTATCGGTGGGTGCGGTCGTTACGGTGGGTGT
>CAZEWD010000218.1:0-5556 GCA_964515725.1 uncultured Binatia bacterium (SeqCode) | reverse complement strand
GTGTACGCCTGTCCACAACGGCTGTGGATCGCACTCAGGATCGCCGCCGTATCCGGATGGCCATTTTCAACCAGTGTCATGAGGCGGGCCAGCGCACGGCGGTCGCCGGCAAGCATCTGCTCTATGTATTTGCCAGTCTGCATGGGAGAGCTTCTCCTACTACCGCAGGCTCCCATCGCCGGCAACGTGGGCCCACAACCACCTTGACGCTATCCACCGCGTCCCCGGGGCACTCCCACTCCGACATTCCGCAATCGTTCCGCTTCTGATATCCACTCCTTATGGCCCGCCACAATGCCGCCCTGATTACAGGTGGTGTCCTGATCCTGCTTGGTCTTGGCAACTGGGCCACCGGTCATTCGAAAGTCATTGAACACCAGCGGCTTCTTGTCGCGAAATCGGCCGATGCACAGATCGGCCATTACGAAGAATTCAGCCTCCTGAACGCCGAAACCAACGAAAGACTCCTACGGCCCCTGCGGGCACGGAACGACAAGAGAGCGGCGATCGTCGAAAAACTGGATTTCTATCGTGTGGTCGAACGGGGCGGACGCCTTGTGTGCTCGATGGGACTGCTCATCGTACTGAGTGCCTCGATCGTCGGCTGGTACCGGCATCGTGCGACTTCACCGAGCGGAACGAGATCCGAGCCGGCAACGCACTGAAACAGGGCCAATCTCCGGCACTACTCCTCGATTACGGGTTCGGATGGGGGCGGAGAAGTGCGAGGGCGTGGGGGGACCCAAAGGGAGCTGACCATCGTCCCTTTCTCCGTCCAACTCACATCGTACCCGACCACCATTCCTTCACGCAGATCGCCAAAAGATCGCGCATCGCCGAGCAACCGAACGTGCAAGAAGGCAAACGGCAAGACACGTCCGGTCGCAGTGGAGCGCACGAGTCCGGTCTGTGCGCCACGCCGCAGCTTGATAATGGTGCCACGGTAGAATTTTTCGATGAAGTGCCCCGGATTGAGACGTAGAATCTCCTCGTCGTCCATCTTCAACGCACCGCACCCGCCGCGGCGCGGGCGACGTTTCCCAGCCGGTCGATCCCGACACGGGCCACGAAATCCACAAAGGCCTCACCGCTCAAACGTTCGCTTCGATAGAATTCGGCCAACGCTGTGATCGCCTGGGGAACCGTCTCCATGGGAAACCGGCCGGACACACGCCGGCCGACCGCCGCGCCGTCCTCCCCAAGCCGTGAGCCAAGCAGCATCGAATAATAGGGATGGTCCTGTCCGTCATCGCCTTTCAGCGAGAGACCTGTCAAACCGATATCCGCCACATGATGTTGGCCACATGAGTTCGGGCAGCCACTGATGCGGATGCGAAAAACCCCCAGCTCTTCGACATGACCGTTGGTTCGCAGGAGGTGCTCCCGAATGGCCTCTGCAACGCCCATGGAGCGGTTGACGGCCAGGCTGCAATAATCCGCACCTGGGCAGGCCACGACATCCGAAATGTGGAGCGCATTCGGTGCCGCCAGGTCCATCGCCCAAAGTCCATCGTAAAACGCCTGGAGTCGACTGCCCGAAACCCACGGAACCAGGATATTCTGATCGTTGGCCGCTCGCATTTCGGAAGCACCATGTTCCTGGGTGAGACGCACGAGGTCCCTCATCTGTGTGCTTGTGAGGTCTCCGAGCGGTAACTGGACCGTCACTCCAAAATACCCGGGCTGCTTCTGTTCGAAGGTATTGGTACGGAGCCAATGCGCAAAGCGAGCATCAGAGGTCTGCGGCATCGGAGAGGGTGCGTGCTTCGGCTGCTTCGGCTTGTAGCCGCCGAGAATCTCGTGCAACTCTTCGCGCAACGAATCGCCCATTTCGGCCTGCACCTGAGCCACGACACGATCGACTTCCGCTTTGAATTTCTCGAGGCCCATCCGCTGTACGACGTATTTCATGCGGGCCTTCTTGCGGTTCTTGCGTTCGCCGTGGCGGTGCTGCACCCGCACGATGGCTTCGGCGATGATCAGTGTGTCCTCTGCGGGGACGAAATCGTAGATCGGTTTGGCCAGGAACGGCTGGGAACCGAGACCACCGCCCGCATGCACGGCAAAGCCACGCTTTCCGTCTCTTAGATGAGGGAAGTAGGCAATGTCGTTGACGGCACCTTGCACACAATCATAGGCACAGGCCGAAAAGCTGATCTTGAACTTACGAGGAAGGGTGAGATTGAGCGGGTGGAAGAGGAAGTATTCGTGGATGGCAAGCACGTATGGGGTGACGTCAAAAGGCTCGTCGGGCAAAATACCGGCGTGGACGCATCCCGTGACGTTACGCACACCATCGGAGCAGGCGCCACGCGTCGTGATGCCAACGCTGTGCAACCGTTCATAGATCGGAATGACGTTCTCGATACCGATCCAGTGAAACTGGATATCCTGCCGCGTCGTCACATGGATGACGCTGCGCGCATATTTGTCCGCAAGCTCCGCAATGACGAGTGCCTGATCGTCCGTCAGCAGCCCTCCCGGCAGCTTCACCCGCTGCATGTGGCTCGTGTGATCCAACTGATAATAAAGGCCGTAGCTGAGGCGCATGGAGCGGAATTCATCCGCACTGAGGGTCCCCTTGCGATAGCGTTCCACCCGTGTGGCGTGGGCCTCGATCGCACTGAGGCGGTCAGCATCTGTGGGTCGCATGAATCTTCTGTCCCCTCCTTGTCGCTACGCGATATTCCTGCATTGGTTATTCGCGCCGACAGACAAAAGATTCAAGGTTTGGCTGTGGGGGGCGGGCCGGAGCTGGGCGGATGCACCCTTCAAGCCGGCAGACCGACCATACGGGCAATGGTATTTCGCTGAATCTGTGACGTGCCTTCGCCGATTTCGAGCACCTTGCAGTCGCGATAGAAACGTTGTGCGGTAGACTCCATCGCGTATCCGAATCCACCCTGGATCTGCAGCGCCTGTTCGGTGATCCGTGTGCAGGTTTCCGTGGCAAACAGTTTGGCACGCGAGGCTTCGAGGATATGGGGTTCGTTGCGCGCTGCCTTCCAGGCAGCCTGATAGGTGAGCAACCGTGCCGCCTCGATGGCGGTGTGCATATCGGCAAGCATCCAGGCAATCCCTTGATTCGCTCCAATGGGCTGGCCGAATGCCTGCCGCGCTTTTGCGTACGCCAGGGCCTGTTCGTATGCAGCGGTCGCCAGCCCCACCGCGAAGGCGGCAGCCATGATACGACCACGAGTCAACGTACGCATGGCCGCGGCAAAGCCTGTGTTCTCCTCACCCAGTAAATTGACATCCGGTACCCGGCAGCCCTCGAAGACCAGTTCCGCAGTCTCAGCCGCACGCACGCCGAGCATCTCGATACGACGCGCACTGCGAAAACCGGGCGTGGCACGATCGATGATCACCAGACTCAAGCCTTTCATGCCCCGCTCCGGAGCGGTCGAAACCGTGGCCACGACGAAGTCGGCAAATGTGCCGTTGGTGATGAACATCTTGGCGCCATCGATGACAAAACCATCGCCGTCGCGCCGTGCGCGGGTACGAATGCCACCCGGATCAGACCCCGCATCAGCCTCCGCGAATCCCCATGCGCCGATCCGCTCACCGCGCAGACCCGGCACCAGATATCGCTGCTTCTGCTCGCGGGTTCCAAAGGTGGCAATTGCCGACAGGGCCAGGGCAACATGGACGTAAATCCCAAGCGCGATACCGGCGGAGGCCTTCGCCAACTCCTCGGCAAACAACGCAAAGGTGACCGCATCACCGCCACTGCCACCGTCCTCCGGAGCAAACCCGACACCAAGGTAGCCGAGCGATCCGAGCGAGCGGAACAGTTCCTGTGGATAGACACCGGTGCGGTCACACGACTCGGCTTTCGGAACGATTTCCCGTGCGGCAAACTCACGCAGCGCAGAGCGGAATTGCTCCTGCTCTTCTGTGAAAGAGAAGTCGATCATCGTTCAGGCTCCTTTGAAGATCGGCCGCCGCTTGGCCTTGAATGCGGCCACGCCTTCACGGTGATCTTCACTCTGCAGGCATTGCACTTGCGCAAAGATCTCGAAATCAAACTCCGCCTCACGGTCACGATCGAGCGAGCGGTACGCAGCCTCCTTCGTTGCGCGCAACGCACGCGGTGGGCCAGCGGCAAGCTGTGCGGCGAGTGTGTTCGCATCCACTTCGAACGTCTCGGGTGACGAAATACGTTGGACCAGGCCGATACGTTCGGCCTCCTCCGCGCCCAGCAGGCGTCCGGTCATCATCAGCTCCATCGCCCGGCCAAAGCCGACGAGTCTGGGTAAGAAGTATCCTGCTCCCATGTCGCAACCCGCCAGTCCGATCTTCACGAACGGGATGCCAATACGTGCCCCCACCTGCATGATGCGAAGGTCACAGCTCATCGCCAACCCTACGCCACCGCCGACGCAATCACCATGAATTCTGGCGATGGTCGGGATTGGCAGTGCAATCAGCGCACGCAAGGGATCAAGGTAGTGGTCGACGATGCGCTCCCATTCGGATGCGGAGCGCGGCACCATTTCACCTTGATCAGCCCCCGCACAAAACACCCTGCCATTGCCGGCGATGACGAGAACGCGCGCCGGCGATTGCCGCACCTCGGTCAGGGCTGCGACAATTTCTTCGAGTGTGGGAATATCGATCGTGTTCAATCTCTCCGGACGGTTGAGCGTGAGGCTGGCAATTCCATCCGAATACGACAGTTCTATGGACCGATATGTCATTTTGCTCCTCCGTTTCACCCAATGGCTCATGCGTCCCGGGCTATGCCGTCTGCGCCGTCCACGTCTGCATGTCGAAGTAGTCCCGCCAGGCGGTGATCTTTCCATCACCCACTTCGAACACCCCTGCCACCGGCAGTTCGACTTTTTTCCCGGCGATGAGGAAGCGGTCGATTCGTTCCGTGAAGACGATGGGTCCCTTCGAAGTGATATGCCGGACCTCAAATTCGATTTCTTGCGCCGGTGGCACGAAGAACTGAAAGACCTGCCGAATCCCCTCATGCCCCTGCACCGGTGTCATCGGCATGTTGTGGTACACGGCTTCTTCGGTGAAAAAACCGAGCAACTCCTCGATGTTTCGTCGCGACCAGGCTGCGCAGAAATCGCGGACAACATTCTCCGGATTCATCTCCATCGATGTCTCTCCTCCCCATCAGAAAGGCGGCATGGACAACGACCCTGCGGTTTTCTCCCTCGACTCGGGAATCGATTGAAGTGTCACCCCGTGAGACTCCTGGCGATCCTCGTCGCCATGGCCATGATCGTCAGTTGCGGATTCCGTTTCGTTGACGACGGTAGAACTGATGCGTCAGAAACATAGAGGCACTCGTAACCGTGAACAGCACCGGCACCGTCCACGACACCACGTGCGGGATCGGTCGACATCCGCGCCGTACCCATCGGGTGGAACGCCATGATGTCGAAATATTTGCCGGGGATATCCCGATCGCCAAACTCACGGGCTTCCGTCATGGAACGTAAGATCGGGCGATTCCGCACACTCGTAAACACCTCTGTTGCACCAGAGGCGAACCACACCTGCGCCGTCAGGGAAATGGCACGTGCCAGGCGACGG
>CAZEWD010000217.1:1760-5578 GCA_964515725.1 uncultured Binatia bacterium (SeqCode) | reverse complement strand
AGCTTGAGCAGGATGTTTTCCACATCCTCCCCCACGTAGCCGGCCTCGGTGAGGGTGGTGGCGTCGGCGATGGCGAAGGGGACGTTGAGCTTCCTGGCCAGGGTCCTGGCCAGCAAGGTCTTTCCCGTACCCGGCGCGCCCACGAGCAATACTCCCTTGGGTATCTTGCCGCCGAGACGGCGGAAACGCTCCGGGGTGCGCAGGAATTCGACGACCTCCTGCAATTCCTCCTTGGCTTCGTCAATGCCGGCCACGTCGGCAAAAGACACACGGCTTTCGCTTTCGACATAGATTTTGGCCTTGCTCCGCCCCACCGTCATCAAACTGCTCCCTCCGGGGCCGGCGCCACCGAGGCGGCGAAAGATGACGCTCCAGAGAACGATGAACAACACCGCTGAGAAGGCCCAGGACATCAAGGTCGGAAACCACGTGCTCGAGAGCTGTCCGGAGAACGAGATGTGCTGTGCTTCGAGTGTTTCGGTGAGTTTGGGATCGTCCACCCGTACAGCGCGGAATAAACGATCTCGGTCCGAGCCGGATTTCAGACGCGCCATCTGCTCACTCGTGAGCGCATCCCCGACATCGAGATCGGTCAGTTTTCCGGTTACCGTGTCAGAGGAGATCTGAACGTCGGTTACCTTCTCCCGTGCGACGAGTTGCTTGAACTGTGCATACGAAATTTCGATTCCGCTTTCGCGTGCCAGGTAGCTGTTCAACAACAACAGGATGGCGAGTCCTGCCAGAAAATAACCGATCGAGAGGCGGAAGCGGCTGTCCATTGGCACGTGATCTTCCTAGGGTACGCAGACGACGGGGCAGTGGCTGGCACGAAGCACCATTTCGGCCGTGCCACCCGCCAGGATTTCACCGATGCGGCGATCTGCGGCATGCATGCCCATGAAGACGGCATCGACGTCCAGGTCTCGTGCGATTTTGACGATCTCGACGAATGGGATTCCTTCGACGGTCATCGTGTCAAATGGCGCCGGGCGCTTCTCTTCCTGGAGATTGGCCAACCCTTGCTCTGCCTGAGACCGCAATTTGGCCAGTACGACTGGCTCTACCGCAATGTTTGCTGCGTCGATGCGCGCGGCCAATTCCGTGTCGATGACGTGCAGAACCGTCACTTCCGCCCCAGGATGCCATGCCAGGGCGGTGTCCAGTGCGCGCCGCGCCGGGGCGGAGAAATCCATTGCCACCAGAATCGCCTCGGGACGAGCCGGGAATTTGTCTGATTCCGTCACGATCAATTCTCCTCGTAATCAGATTACTTTCACCTCCGCCCACTGTCACCTCTGGCAGAGAATTTTGTTGACTGATCGGGAACGAGAAGATGCTATTGAGCATCGACAAAGAAGGTGTCACGAGCAAGTAGCCGACTTGACTGGAGCGATGTCGGCACAAAAAAGAGCTGAGTCCAAAATGCCCATTTATGAATACCGCTGCCGCAAGTGCGGCAAACGATTTTCCGTCCTTACCCTGCGGGTGAGTGAAAAGGCGGTGGCGCGATGCGAGGCCTGCGGCGCTGCTGAGGCGGATCGTCTCATGTCACGTTTTGCAATGCCGAAATCGGAGGCAGCGCGGCTCGAATCGTTGGCAGATCCGAGTAACCTGGGGGATCTGGACGAAAGTGATCCCGGGAGTGTGGCGCGCTGGATGCGCAAGGTCGGCAAGGAGATGGGCGACGAAGTCGGCGGTGAGGACTTCGAGCAGATGGTGAGTGAAATCGAAGGCGGCGCCGGCGAATCAAATGACGACTCGGAGGCCTCGGAATCCTAGATCCTGACGGTGGTTCCTGATTGGCGGTCGGAGCCCTCGAATCCTGGAGTCTGAAGACGCGGTGGATCAGCGGCTGCGCGCGTCTTGAAGCAATGCCACTGCCGTAGCGCTGATTGCTTCGCCACGGCCGATGGCATCCATTCCTTCGTTCGTTTTGGCTTTTACGCTGATCGCGGTGATCGGCACATTCAACAACTCGGCAATGCGATTGCGGATCGCATGCCGGAAGGGTGCGAGCTTCGGCTGTTCGGCACACACGGTGACGTCGATGTTGCCGATCTTCCAGCCTTCCTGTTCCAGCAAACCGGCGACATGCTGGATCAGTTTGCCGCTGGGTGTGCCGCGAAAGCGCTCGTCCGTGTCAGGGAAATGCTGCCCGATATCACCCGCGCCCATTGCGCCCAGGAGGGCATCGCAGATTGCGTGTAAGACCACATCGCCATCGGAGTGCCCCAACAGCCCTCGCGTGCTGTCGATGCGCACTCCTCCCAGGTACAGAGCGCGTCCCTCAGCGAGCCGGTGCAGATCGTAACCGTGCCCGATTCGTGTCATGGGCAGATCGCGTAGCATGGGTCCCGGAGTCAGGGAATCCGATGGAACTGTGCCGGGCGCAAAGAATCAGACGAGCGCGTCTGGCGCTTCAGGCTGGTTCCCCTGACCGCGGAATCACCGCTTTTTCTTGAAGGTTCCAATGTAGGCCACGACATCTCGAATTTGTTGTGGGCTCAGGCGTGTCGCCCATTCCGGCATGTACTTCGAGCCGTGGAAGGCTTGATCTGCGCCCAATGAAATGCTCTTGGCCAATTCCTCTTCGTGTCCTTCGACCACGAATTTCGGCGAGGTGAAGTCGCGTGGCGCAGGGTTGGTGATCGCTTGGGCAATGGGACCCTTACCGTCGCCGTCAGCACCATGGCAACCGGCACACCCCGAGGCGATATAGATGTCCCGGCCGGCTGGAATACTGACGTGCTGGCCGGGGACGGACAGTGCGCGCACATGGGCGATGGCGCTCAACAGAGCATCTTTCTTGAGCGCATTGCCGAGCGACATCGGGCCATGCGATGAATCTGCCAGGTCTTTGAGGATCTGATCGTCGGTCCGGCCGACGAATCTCGACGCATCGGTGAAATCGGGTAGGGTTTGCTTCAGATCCGGAGCGATGGGTCCATCGCCACGGCCGTACTTGCCATGACAACTGGCGCAGAACTCTCCGTAGATCCGCGCCCCGGGATCGCCGCCGCCCGGTGTAGACCCCTGTGCGGTAACGTACTTCGGGATGAACCCCAGAATCACCGCGATTGTGATACCGATCAGTCGAACCAACATGGTCGCTCCTCTCTCTTCTGGCCAGTCTGGCGCGATCTCTGTCACGTGGCTGCCAGCCCTATGCCTCCGAGCCGGATTTTGCCACAACACAAATCTCGAACCATCCCCCCGAAATGCAATGTCGAAAAATTGCTGTACATTGTCCGTCCGCCCCAGCGTGTGTGAGGCGGGACTCCGTCGGCACGGGGACGGACTATCCACGGTCCTGCCGTGCTGTGCAACGGACAGCACCGATATATTGTGCGAGACGATGACCGTGGCGGCTCTCTGGTGTCAGGTGGAAATATTTGGATCGGTGCAGGACCCATCCATGCAGAACAGAGATCGGCCAGCCTGGATCTGTCTGCGTCGCCTGAGACGAGAAGACAGACAGATCCGGACGGGTAAGGGATGTTGAACGGTCCGATGCCGGCAGGTTGGCGGGCGGCATGAGCAGGAGGCCACAATGCGAGGATTGAAGGACAAGCGAGTGATTCTTACCGGCGGTGCGAGCGGAATTGGCCGTGCGACGGCCCTCCGGCTGGTGGAGGAGGGCTGTTTCGTCGGTGTTATCGATCGGAACGAAGAAGGTGCACGGGAAACGGCGTACCTGGCGGGTGGTGATCGCATCGCCGTTCTGCCGGCGGATATTACGAATTACGAAGCTGTGTCGGCGGCGGTGGAAAGCTTCGAGTGGGCGCATGGTCCGATCGACTTTCTCGCCAACATTGCCG
>CAZEWD010000217.1:0-1750 GCA_964515725.1 uncultured Binatia bacterium (SeqCode) | reverse complement strand
AACCTGTATGGCCCGCTTCATCTGCATCACATCGTACTGCGGGGCATGGCACAGCGGGGTTTTGGACGTGTGGTGAATATCGCCTCGGATGCAGGCCGGGTCGGTTCCTCGGGTGAGGCTGTGTACTCTGCCTGCAAAGGAGGGCTGATTGCTTTCACCAAGACGATGGCCCGCGAACTGGCACGCAACGGTGTCACCCTCAACGTAATCTGTCCGGGACCGACCGATACGCCGTTGTTCGACAATTTCAAGGCCGGCGCAGGGAGTGGGCTCGGTGAGGCCCTGGCCAAAGCGATTCCACTTCGCCGCCTCGGAAAGCCAGACGACTACCCGGGTTTGATCGCCTTCCTGTTCTCTGACGATGCGGCGTACATCACCGGGCAGACGATCAGTGTGTCCGGTGGTTTGACGATGAGTTGAAGGCTGCAGCCGGACAGAGCCTCAGGACGGCCCGCGCCGCAAGACACCAAACGCCTGCCCTCGTGCCGCCGGCACTTCAGAAGGGCGGTTCGGTAACAGACTCATCGGTCAGCCGCAGAACCTGGACTTCCACCCCCGACTCCAGTGTGGTGACGTTCGGAGGGGCGATGATCAGGCCGTTACCGAGGGACATCGAACGGAGTACGCCTGAGCTCTGGGTCCCGGTGACATGCACCCGGTAGCTGTTGTCGTGGCGTTCAAGAACGCAACGGACGAACTCCGTCACGCCGGCTGCGGTTTTGATCGGACCGTCCAGGATCGCGCGTACCACCGGGAAGTGTACCGCCGCACTTCCCATCATGGCGCGCAGGGCCGGCCGCACATACACGTAGAAACAGACGAGGGAGGACACCGGGTTGCCCGGAAGACCGAAGAATGGCGTGCTGCCACGCATTCCGAAGGATAGGGGCTTTCCCGGCTTCTGTGCGACTTTCCAGAATCGCTCTTCGACACCGAGATCGGCCAGTGTCTTGCGGACGAGATCGAACAGGCCCATGGAGACGCCGCCGGTTGACAGCACGATATCTGCGTGAAGCGCTTCGCCGAAGATGTTGCGGGTGATGGCGAGATCGTCCGGTACGATGCCGAGAATGCGTGGCACACCTCCCGCCTCAGCGACGGCCGCCGCCAGGGTGTATGCGTTTGAATTGGCAATCTGGCCGGGCGCAAGGGGTTGTCCCAGTTCGACCAGTTCGTCGCCCGTGGCAGCAATGGCCACCATCGGACGGCGGCGCACCAATACGGTTGCATCGCCGATCGATGCGAGAACTCCGATATCGGCCGGCCGAAGGGTGTGGCCCGCCAACAGAACCGTGTCGCCCCGCCTGACATCTTCTCCGGGCTGCCGGATGTTTGCTCCCAACTTCGCGGTGGCTCGCACCTCGACCGTGTCGGCCGCACCGTTGGTGTCTTCGATCTTTACCACGGTGTCGGCACCCGGCGGTACCGGCGAACCCGTCATGATGCGCGATGCTGTGCCGGCCACGATGGACATGACCGGCATCTTTCCTGCCCCGATCGTTTCCAGAACCTTCAACGACACCGGTTCTGCGCTAGTCGCCTCGCTGATGTCCTCGAAACGCACCGCATAGCCATCCATCGCCGAGTTGCGAAACGGGGGTACATCGCGGAGCGACCGCACATCCTCTCCGAGAATGCGCCCGGTTGCCTCCAGGAGGGAAACCCGCTCGCAGCCGAGGCTCGGTAGATCGCGCAAAACCAGGTCTAATGCGGCTCGGACACTAAGCATGCGTGCAGTTATCGCCGCTCC
>CAZEWD010000216.1:0-5589 GCA_964515725.1 uncultured Binatia bacterium (SeqCode) | reverse complement strand
GTGGAAATCCTGCACGTCGGCCCTGCCCACACAGCGGGTGATGCCATCGTGCACATCCCGCCGGCTCGTGTCGTGTTTGCGGGCGATATCCTGTTTCGACTCTGCACTCCGATCGGCTGGGAGGGCACGTACGAACAATGGTTGAAAGCCCTCGATGTCATTGTTGCGCTGGAACCAGAACAGGTGGTTCCGGGACACGGTCCCGTCTGCGGTCTCGAGGGTGTGCGCCAGATGGGCGACTATCTCCGTTACGTGCGTTCTGAGGCGGCCCACTTCTACGGCAAAGGCGTGCCGGCGCTCGATGCAGCGAAGCGCATCGATCTCGGGCCGTACGGCGGATGGACCCAGCCCGAACGGATCATCTTCAACGTCGAGCGCGCCTACCGGGAATTCCGTGGCGAACCATTTGATGCACCGATCGACGCGCCGGGCCTCTTCCGGGCGATGTACGAGGTGCGTCTTGCCATGCAGGACCGTGCCTCGAAGCTCCCGCCATCATGAACTCCGAAGCTTACCGGTCCTTTCTCGTGGCGGCAGGTGGTGTGGGTGGTTGTCTGGCACGCTACTGGATGAGTGGCCTTGTGCAACGAATCAGTGGTGGCCAGTTTCCGTTCGGCACGCTTTCGGTCAATGTGCTGGGGAGCTTCGTTGTCGGGGTGATCATGACCCTTTCCCTGGAACGCGGCCAGATCGGCGCCGAGTTGCGGATTTTGCTCACCGTGGGTTTCTGTGGCGGTTTTACCACGATGTCGACGTTCAGTTACGAGAGCGTCGCACTCATGCGTGACGGGACGGCGCAACTGGCGCTCTACAACCTTGCGTCGACTCTGACCGGTTGTCTGGGGGCGGCGTGGTTGGCCGTGCGCCTGGTTCGGTGGTTCTGAGAAAGCAAGGGGGACGGGTGCAGGGGGTGATGGGCACAACACCTCCCTTGCTTGCCGGTGGGTCGAATCAGTGTTTGAACGGCAGTCGGCCAAGACTCAACTCTGCCAGCATCCGGATTCGCTTTTCGGGGTGCTGACTCGAGATCCGCCTTAACGATTCCACGCCTGCCGAGCCGAGTTTCTCCAGAGTCAGCACCGCGCCTTCGGATTGCTCGCTGCCGCTCCCCATGGCGATCTGTTCGACAGCCGGCACAATGCCGGGTCCCACCCGTGCGAGCGCCGTGGCAACACGCTCGCGTACGGTCACATCCCGGTCTCCCAGAGTCCCCAGACACTGACTCACCGCGGCCGCGCCACGTCTTTCGAGTATCTGCTCGACAGCCGTGGCACGCACGTTCGGATCGGGATCGGATGTCATCATTTGTGGCAGCCGATCCTCGACGGTGATTCCTTCCGCATACCGGACTCCCAGGGCGCGCTTGCGGGGATCGTTGCTCTTGAGCAGTTCCAGTACCTGATCGGAGCGGATGCCACCGTCCAGAATGGCCTGGGTCGCCATGGCGTCCACTTGTAACGGAGACTCGGTAGATGCCAGTTCCGCCACGACATTTTTCATGCCTTCCAGGCGAAGTTCCCCGATGCGCCGGAGCAGGTCGCGGCGCAGACCTTCCGGACGTTTCGTATCGCGCAGGCACGCGCCGAGGCTCCGCGTTATCTCGCTATTGACTCGATTCACATCGTCGATTTGGTTCAGGGCCTCGCCCGCAAGGGGCATGGCCGCCGTGGCGATGAGTGCAGCCAGAACTTCGTAACCGGCTGTTCCCTCACGCTCGTCCGGGGAGAGGCGCAGCCATCTTTCGAGTCCCTGCAACGTAGGAGAATCCGGCTCACGGAGGAAGGCATCACCCTGGGCCGCGACAGCAAAAGAGCGATCGTTGCGAAGGGGTGGTGGGAAGCGGTTCATCCACAAAGAGGTAGTTGGCAGTGCGGCAAGAATGGCGAGCACACGCTCCCCATCGGAGAAACGGGGCTGGCGCCCTTTGGCCAACTCCTCCCATGCCACCTCGACGATGTCTCCTTCTTTGAAGGGTCCACGCAAGGAGCGCTCGACGCGTATGCGGGCGCGGTAACCATGCTGGTCAATCCGCGCCACCCGTTCGATCTTTCCCGCAACGGTCGCGGGCGCCAGCACAGAGGAGATGAGCAGATCCCGGCCACCGGCGGCGCGCGATTCCCCCGCCACCGGTTCCTGGCAGCCGAGCGTAGCGGCCAGCACGGCGAACAGGACGGCTGATGCCGTTCGAAGAGAAAGATGCCGCGCGACGTCTCGCCCCTGCACCGCTCGCGTGCGTTGCCAGCCCATCTGTCGAGCCACTCCTGTCAACCTGAAGCGGGAAACCTGCAAGCGCAGGTTTCCCATGCTGTCATCAAACCCGTTTTCTCACTCGGGCGCCAACGGTGCCTGAAATCCCTCCGTTCCGTCGAGGTCGGCATAGAGGGCGTTGGTGGCACCCAGAGCGAGGACTCCTCCTTCACCGAGATTTCCGTCGAGCAGATCTTCGAGCGTGCTGTTTGTCTCGGCGTTCAGATCGAGATTGAAGATGGGAAACATCGGCCGGGAGATGCCGTCCGTGCCACGCACGACGACCATGAACCATGTGTCGGCCGAAAGCTCGCGGAACGGGACGGTCACGTGTGTTTCGCGGCGGCTGGCGCCTGCCAGGCCTGGTACGACTTCGACGGGTGTCGCCTCGAAATCCGATCCGAGGACGAGCACGCGACTCGGGGTGGCGCTGAACAAGAAGGAGGCATCGCCACTGGTGAGTGTGGGAACCGTCATCGCGTTGGCGTAGATCTCGATGCGATCGTACTCGGCCCATAGCGGGGCCTGCACGTCGATATCGAGATCGACCCCACCATTCGTGCTGCGCACCATCGTTTTGCCCCCGAGGGTCAGGTCGGCTTGCTCACCACTGCCGTCCGCTGCTCTCAGCCGCGTCTGTACGTAGATTCCCTGGCCACAGGTCGCCTTTCCCGCATCCACCGATCGAGCCACCTCGCCGCTGTCGATTTCGATCGGCGCGTCCTGCGAGGCGGCGGTCCATGTGCGTGCTCCAGCGGTGGCGAGGTTACGGAACTCGTGAGTGTCCGTGCCGGCGGTGAAGCTGGACAGCAGGCCCTGGTTCAGGTGGTTCATCCAGATGCCGATACGCAAATTCAAGAACTCTGCCTGCGCGCCGCGTCCCGCGCCGTTCCACAATTCGAGAGTGCGGTAATGAGTGAAAAGGTTTCCGCCATTCGGGTCCAGGCGGAAGCGCAGGCGATCGCCCGGTGTGAGGAATGTCTGGGGCGGAACGCGTGACGTATCGATGCGCAGTGGCGCGAAGAAGGTGTCGATGTGATTGATCTGGATGATCGTATCGGGCGTGCTCGTGGGAGTGGTCAAGGGGAGATTCTGGATTTCGGCGGGCGATGCCGAGTAGGAGCCGTATACCGGGAAGTCACGTCCCGCCGGGGCGGCAACAGCCCAGTCCGTGGAGCCGCCGGACGGTCGTGCCGGATCGACGAGGCGCGGATAAGAGTTGAAATGCCCGTAATCCCACGTGGTGATCTCTTCGCCGATGGTGGAGTGGAGGAACTCGTTCAGGCCGAGTCTGTCGATCGTCGGAACGAGGTCGGTGTGCGAGTGGTGGTCTGTCAGGACGACGTTGTCGATCCCTTCTCCGGCAAACTGCAACGCTCGATCGGTGAGATTGACGCGGGAATCGGCGCTGTTGATCGTGTGTACGTGGAAATCGGAGGAAATGAATCCCGAGGTGTCGAGCACCCTGGCGATCGTGGCTGTGACCGCGGTGGTCTGGCCGCCTGTAATGGTGATCGGCTGTTCGTAGATGGAGTACTCCGTGCCGCGTGACACGAAGAGGTGGTACTCACCCGGTTCGATATCGAATTCGAGATGGCCGTCCGCTCCGGCGTAATCCATCCAGACGAAACCAAATGGCACGGCATCCCCCGTTATGTCGTAGTAGGTGCCGGTGGGTTCGGTGCCGGTGAGAAGCTTGGCCTCCAAAATCGGCTCTGGGCTGGGATCGGAACCGATCACCCCGATACGGGCGGGCACCGGCGATGTGGCGCCACTGCCAGGATGCTGTTCGTAGACCTGCACGGCCAGCCGCCCGGTTGCCGGCAGAAGGAACTCGACGTCCGTCGTTTCACCGGCGGTAATCGTGACACGTTGAAAGGGCGGGGCCGTGGCATCGCCGGGATTCGGATAGCCGCGGCGCTCCGCTCCGACGTCGTAGGAGCCGGGGACCAGTGTGCCCCGGAAACAGCCGTCGGCATCCGTCACGTAAACGGCGCTCAAGCCGCGTCCGGCGTCGCGCCGAATGGCGCTGACTCGTGTGGTAGGCAAACCGCTGCCATCGGTTTCGAGCCGCACACAGCCCTGTAGCGTGCCTGTCGTCAGCCCCTTCACTTCGTTTTCGATGTTCACCGCATTGCCGCCGCTGCCGTCGCCGACGCCGAAATAACGTGTGTACGACCTCTGTCCGTGTGCTGGGATGACGAACGAGGGCAGTCCGCCGAGGATGGCGCTCGCCACGGAGCTATTCTGCATCACATAGGACACACCTCCCGCGGTAAAGAAGCTGGATCGTTTGGTAAGTCCCGGCACGGGAACCGTGACGTGTGAGTAGTCGACGCCGGTCGCCTCACCCACACCGATGTAGCTGAGAATTCCCAGATCGGCCGTCAGCAATGCGCCGATCCCCGCACCCGAACTCGTCCATTGCTCCAATTCTCCGCTGCCGTTGATGAAATCGCCGACGTACAGGCCGAGGTCGTTCTCCTGGTTGTTGAACACGGTGGTCACCATCTGCACGTACGGTTTGCCCGCATCGAGGATGTAGTCGGTGCATGCATCGATATCGTAGTCGGCATCGTCCGCCGAGGCGGGGAAATTCAGCCCGTAGTCCTGGATGATGGTGGAAGGATTTACGAAGTCGAGCAGGTCATCCGGCCCACAGGTGCGGATGATGGCCGGAGTGCCGTCCTCGCCGTCGTTGACGATTTCCACGGTCTGCGCGTTGATGACCGTCTCGATATTCAGGGCAGGCTGTATTTCGAGGAAGTTATCCGTTCCGGGGCGTGCCACGAGTTCGGCGTCGATGATGTTCCCACCGAACGTGCCGACGCTGTAGAGATCGCGTTGGGGGGCATCCTGGATCACGAATCGCGCCGTGTCGTTGGCCAGCATGTAATCGCCGATCCGGTTGTGTGCCAGCGGTCCCTTCAGCAAGTCGCTCTCATCGGTGATCCGATACGCTTTTGCTTTGGGCGGCTGGTAGGAGAAGGTGATGGTTGCCGTCGCGCTGCCGAGCGCGTTTTCGATGCGGGCGACCAACTCGTTCTGCGCCTGCAACGGGGCGCCGGGATTCATCGTCAGGGAATAGTGGGTGGGCCCCCCCAGAAGGGTGATGGGCGAGCCGTTCAGCAACGCAGTCACCGTGCCGCCACCGGTGACGGCCACTTCGATGAGAAAGGCGGACGTCGTGATCGTGCTTCCATCCTGTGGCGCTACGATCTCGAGGGTCGGCACGAGAACCGTGGGGGTGGGCGTCGGCGGTCCCACGGTTGCGGTTTCACTCGGAGTTGCGGTCGGCGGTTCCGTTGCCGTGTTTTGTGGTGTCGCCGAGGCACTCGGCGG
>CAZEWD010000215.1:3161-5595 GCA_964515725.1 uncultured Binatia bacterium (SeqCode) | reverse complement strand
CATGCTGCGCAACTCGTAAGGAACGTCACCGAAACCATCACCATCGAAATCGTATCCCTGATAATCGTCGAAATCGTTATGCCGCCACTCGGCATCCCTCGCATTGGTACCGCCACGAGATTCGACCTGAATGAAATTGTCCCGGAAGCTGTTGTCGATGAAATGGTTGCGTGTCGCACGGCCATGGAAGACGACGGCACTTCCGCTCAGACGAATCACATTGCGCTCGAAATGATTCTCATCCTCCAGGGACAGTGGTGAGGTGTCGATGTAGATCCCCGTCGTGTCACGGACGAAGACATTCCCCGTGACACGGAGATTGCCTGATTCCTTCAGGCCAAGCCCCATGCCAGCACTACCACCACTACCAGCGAGCAGATTGTTCTCGAGCTCGACATTACGGCTGTACATGACGAACACACCCACGACGTTGTCGACGAATCGATTCCGCAACAGCCTGTTGTCATGGCTGTACATCAGGTGTGTGCCGTATCGACCGCGCACCAGAACATTGTCGGCAACGAGATTGTTGCGCGAATACCAGATCACCATGTCCCGGGAATCCGTCAAACGGTTGTGTTCGAAGGTCGATTCATAGGTTTCCCAGGCACGAATCCCATCACCGCGCAGCCCAAAGGCCAACGCCCGATCACCGACGATGTCGTTCCCTCGCACGACAACGTGTTCCACACGCTCGGCCAGAATACCGAACGTCGCATGTCGAATGGTCAGTCCTTCCACGACCACGTACGGCGCGGCGATACGCAGGGCCGCATCAACGGTATCGAATCGCGTGCCGCTGCCCTCGATTGTGAAGCCGAGGAGTTTTGCGCCCTGTCCATCGACATGAACGGTGGTACCGACTTTGGATGATACGATGACCGCATCCATCGGCCCCCACAAAGTAATCGCACGACTGATGTGGAGATTACCGGGATATCGGCCGGCCTGCAGACAGATTACCGAGGCCTCCGGCAAAGAATCGAGATGTGCTTGTAACGGAGATCCGGCAGGGACCTCGTGGCAGTGTTCGGGACGCGGGGGCTGGATCCTTTGCCAGCGCAGGATTGACGTGTCTGGATGGGCGCCACGGTGGACAGGCTCGTAAAGTACACTGTGTTCATCCGCCGCACACGCTGGAGATACAGTCCATCCCAAAACGCTGACGACAAATAAAACCGATAGACTCCATCGCCACCGGTGATTTTTGATCCGTTGCTGTTTGACTCTATCTCCATGTCGCCTGAACAGGAGAGGAGCGATCCGTGGTATGGTGGACAGCACACGGGCCAGTGCCTGCGGAGTCTCTAAATTCATGGCCTCCCCAACCCGGTAATTGCAGTTGGGAACCGTAGGCTCAGTCCGGGAGTGTCAGGTTCATAGAGAAATCGAAAGTCCCACCCATTGGTGGCACCATCGCTCAGGGAATCCGGTAGTCCCCGAACTCCGGCACACCGTACCGGGCAGCACGATGGAAATTGATCCTGTACCACGAGTGCTTGCCGCCGGCGAACGCCGGGGTTCGGGGACTGAAAACCAGATTCCATTCCAGTAACCGCTGGAAACCTACTTGGCTGCTTTTGCCGATGAGGCCTCCTTGGGCTCGACGAGGAAATACCCCGCCATCTCCAGATGCAATGCGGAGCAGAACTCTGTGCAGTACATCGGGAAGACGCCAGGTTTGTCTGCCACGAAAGTTACGTTCGCATGTTCGCCCGGCTCCAGGCTGAGCTGAATATTGTGGGCATCGAGGGCGAATCCATGTGTCGCATCATGCGCCTGTTCGAGGTTGGTGATGTGGAGGTGCACGGTGTCACCTTCCTTCACGCGAACGATGTCGGGTTTGAAGTGGCTGCGGATAGCCGTCATGTAGACGTGTACCCCATCGGGCTGCCGTTCGATGCGCTCCTTACCGCCTTCGACCGCGAACTTATCTTTCACGCCACTCAGCGGATTCATTCCGACCGGCTTGTAGACCTCGATCGGCTTGAGCTTGTCGGCCTTGATCATCTGCGCGTAGTGCGGTTCGCCGAGCGGCAACGGCATATCGTACAGAAGTTGCAGCTTTTCGGCATCGATATCGACCAGTTGGAAATTCTGCGGCAGCAACGGACCCACCGGGGCAAACCGGTCGAGTGACCACTTGTCCATCATGATCAGATACTTTCCGTCCGGGCTGACAGTGTCACCCTCCGCAGCGCAGATATGCCCAACGTTATAGTGAGCGGGAATCTTCTCGATCATCTTGAGATCTTTCAGGTTCCACTTCGCAACTGTCGATTCGATGAACACAGAAGTGTAGGCATTCCCCTTGTTGTCGAACTGGGTGTGTAGGGGACCCAGGCCAATCTCCACCTGGCCACGCATGGCGTCCTGGAAGGACAGGATTGGCACTCCATACGAA
Source organism: uncultured Binatia bacterium (SeqCode) (assembly GCA_964515725.1). Taxonomy (GTDB): domain Bacteria; phylum Desulfobacterota; class Binatia; order HRBIN30; family HRBIN30; genus CAZEWD01. The sequence goes on along the minus strand of CAZEWD010000215.1, from coordinate 3,191 downwards.
TCCTTCCCTTCGTATTTCTTTTCCGCGATC
>CAZEWD010000215.1:2662-3151 GCA_964515725.1 uncultured Binatia bacterium (SeqCode) | reverse complement strand
TCAATTTCTTGATCTTGTCGATACTGTAGACCGTGGCGTGAGTATCGAGTTTACCGGCTACGACGATATCTTTCCCATCGGGACTCACATCTACACCGTGGGGGCTTTTCGGCTCGGGAATGAAGTGCAGAAGATCTTCCTGGATCGCTACGGGCAAACGAATCACCTTGAACCCATTGACCATCTCCGTCTTGCCCGCCTTGGCTACCTGTTCCGCCTTTTTCCAGTCGATGACATGGAGATAGTCCATATCATTCTGTGAATAACCCGATTCCATGGGAGGCCGTCCCTCGAGGTTTCCACCATAGGCACGCTCGGTGTTGATCGAGTTGCAGAAGGCAAAACCGTCACTGACAAGTTTGCCGGCATCGGCAAGATCCTGAGAATAGGGTGGCAGTTCGATGGCAAAAGACTCTTCCGGTACGATGCGCCCTTTTTCGCGGTCGAATTTCCAGAAGATCATGGCTCCGCGGTATTCCTCGTCGAATC
>CAZEWD010000215.1:0-2652 GCA_964515725.1 uncultured Binatia bacterium (SeqCode) | reverse complement strand
CGAGCGGAACATATTTACCGCCCAGCGGTGTGGGGTACTGACTCGTCTCGATGATGTACTCCGTGTTTGGAGTCACAAATGTACCACCGTGATTCGATTCGATGATGTTCGACTGAACGATCTGCTTGGTGACGAAGTCCTCGAGGTCGACAACAGCAATACGGGCGTTGGCCTTGTCACCGATGAAGAGATATTTGCCGTCGTATTCACCCTTGGTTTCACTGAGTGCCGGATGGTGCGTGTCGGCCCAGGTAAGTTTGTGACCGTGGCGGTAGCCAGATTCGATGAGTTTGTCGCTTTCATCGCCATATCCAAACCCCTGCCAGGGTTCGGGGGTGAAGACAGCCACGTATTTCAGGATGCGCATGCTGGGAACACCGATCACGATAATGTTTCCACCATGGCCCCCCGAGGCAAACAAATAGTAGTCGTCGAAGCGGCCGGTTGGCATGTAAGTCTTCAGCGCCGCCGTCACATCGGCCTCGCTGAGATTTCTCGCCTTCATCAGTTCCTGCAGACTCGGACCTGCCGCCCGGGCCGCTCCACCAGGCTGAATGAATGCCAATGCCGCTACGGCTGCGCCGATGAGCAGCCTCCGGCCATCCCCCTGTCTCCCACGTTTCATACCCGTCTCCCTCCTTGTCGATTCCTCTGAAACTCTCGGCGGACAGATTGTCCCCGGACTCATTTACTTCCCACCGAAACTGCGAACGAGTTCACGCAGACCGCTCACTACCTGCGGTTTCGACATCAGATCTGGATTTGGCGGCATCGCCACGCTCTTGCCGACAGCAGCGCCACCAAACTTGATGATCTTCTCGATATGATCATCGGTAACACTCTTCTGCCATTCAGGATCGGAAAGATTGCGAGGTGGAGGGGTCAGCCCGGACGATGCAGGCCCATCGCCGTGGCCTTTTGCACCATGGCAAGGAGTGCAGCGGCTGGCAAAGATCTCCTGTGCTTCCTTCTTGGCAGCTTCGGGAACCGCAGCGGCGCTATCCTCGGCCCACCCACGATTCGGCATTCCGAAGACAAATCCGATGGTCACCACGGACCCGATTGCCAAAAACTTCAGTCGTCTCATTCTTCTGTTCCTCCTCCATTAGGGCGCAGCAACTCAGTCACCGGCGCCGGATTGCTCCTCCCCGCGCAAAGCGCGTGGGAAGAGAATGTTGTTTTCAAGGTGCATGTGCTCACGAATGTGCAGATCGAGCTCGGCAAGTGCCGCTGCCGTCCGAGTCACCGCAGGCGTCGCTCGTGTTTGAACCAGAGACTGCATGAGATCACGCACCCGGTCGAGTAACCGTAGCGTTTCCTCATGCTCCATCACCATGACCTGAATGGGCATCCGTGCAAGCTCCCCGCGGCCCGAGCGTATCCACGGGAACAGAACCGTCTCTTCTTTGGCCATGTGTTCGCGCAGGTCCTCATGCAGTTTCCCGAACGCCTCCCGAAGAGCCTGGAGATTCGGCTGTACAGGGAGCGTGCGAAGTAATTCGGTAATTTCCTCCATCTCCCGCCGTTCCACCGCGTGAAATGCGGTTTCAATGTGTTCGACCAGTTCGGAAAGAGGTCGCGTCACCCACGAGGGATCCTCCACCCCATGTGCCTCCTCTTCCTCAACTTCCGCGAGGAGAGCCTCCACAACGACACCAGCCGCCCGGCAAGCCTCGACCAGATTCACCGATTTCCCACTACTGAAGTCTATCCGGTACCTGTAGAACACACGAGTAGAGCACGGACGCGCGGCAGCAAACTCTGCAACCGTCATTTCAGAACAATCCAAAGCCATGGACACGTATTCCTCCTGCAACGAACTGGCCAACCGCGACAAAATGCCACACCTTGCACTTTCTGATGCTATGCGTCAATCTGACCCGGGCAAGATGGAGTCGAATTGACTATGGATCATGTTGTAATGACTCAGAGCAGATCATCGCACGTTATCCCCCTGTTGGACGCGGTTCGCGACCTTTCATCGATTCCGGTCGAACAGGAACGATACGAACACCTGTTACAGCACATCCGAAAGATCATTCCCTATGATTCCGCCGCCTTTTTAAGACTCGACCCGGATGGAATTCTCTCGCCTGTGGCCGTCGTTGGCCTGGTCCCGGAAATCATGGGGCGGCGATTTGATCCACGAGAACATCCCCGCCTGCAGAAGATCCTCGAAGCGCGGGGTGCTGTAAAATTTCAGCAAGACAGCTCGATGCCGGATCCATTCGATGGGTTGATGTCGTGCGATACCTCTGCCGAGTTGCGGGTCCATGCCTGTATCGGATGTGCTCTGAGGGTCCAGGATGAAACCCTCGGGCTGCTCGTCGCCGATGCACTGGCAAAGGATGCGTTCGACGGGATCGACCCAATCATTCTGGCTGATTTCAGCGCGCCGCTGGCACTGGCCTTCAAGACGGCATCCTTGATCTCCCTGATGGACCAGCAATCGAAGCGCGAACGTATCATTGCGCGACAGCTCGGGGCGGAAGCCCACGTAAGATTCGGATCGGAATTTCTCGGTGCCAGCACGGCGGCACAAAAAATCCGGGAGGACATTGCGTTGTTGGCACGCTCCGATCTACCGGTGCTGATCACTTAGCCTTACCCACAAGTCGGGCTGCTGGACACGAACAATGAATTGTGGCATAG
>CAZEWD010000214.1:0-5602 GCA_964515725.1 uncultured Binatia bacterium (SeqCode) | reverse complement strand
CCCCAGAGGGCCTTCCCTGGCGGTCTCGTTCGGCGTACCATAAACTGCCGTTGGATCGGGAGTTGCGGCCGCCCCGAACGGCACTGCGACTCTGTGGGCCAGCGCACCCCCGCCGTCCTGCTGCGGCGGCAGAGCAACTTCTGTAAGATACAAGACACTCGATCGGCTTTCCGTTCAGGGCCACCGCCTGCCGGACCTTGACGAGCGGCAGCCGTATGATTTGCCGACATTTCCGGGCGTTGTTCCGAAAGGATGTCTGATGAAACGAGCATTGCATTCACCGGCCATTCTGCTCTTGCTGTGCATGTCCACGTTTTCGCAGGAATACACAAAAGAAGACATTCAACAACGGCACACAACCGCCTATCCAGTCTCACGCCTGCAACGTGACTGGATCTATCAGGATTATGGCTTGAAAAGCGGTGACTGCTTTGTCACCGCAAACAGACACGACATTGAACAGGCAATGGTTCGCAAAGTACTTGCTGAGTTGAAGGTTCGGAGAGCCGCGACCGATGCACTGGAAACTTCCCTGGCCACGTTGGTGGCCGGCAAAACGCCCGGCAACGATCCCGCGTGGAAAGCCCTGTATTTCCAGGCGTGTGAAATGCGTCGCCAGGAACGCTTGAAGGTTTTTGCCCATCACCCACGGGAGTTCGTGTACGCGAAGCATTTTGTGTTTGGCGATTGTCAGGCGATGTTTGCCATGACCGATCACCTTACCGACGCGGTGTTTCGCGAATGTGGTGCTGACTATCGGATGAACTCGCAGCTCTGCAGAATGAAGATCACCGACGATGGAACGATTTCCACCGAAGTGCTTCTCGATTGTCCAGAGGGAATTGTGCGAGATCCCTGTGTGTCGTGTGACGGTCGCAAACTGGCATTTTCGATGCGACACACCAGCCACGATGGTGACGACGATTTTCATCTCTACGTCATGGATTTAGGCAACAAGAGCGTCCAGCAGATTACCTTCGGACCCGGAACGGCCGACATGGAACCGGCATGGTTGCCCAATGGCGAGTTGGTGTTTACGTCGACGCGTTGCGCGGTGTCGGCTCCGTGCTGGTGGTCGAGTGTCTGCAATCTCTATACATGCGATGCAGAAGGACGCTATATCCGCCGTTTGGGCTTTGACCATGGTCATACAGTATTTCCGCACATGATGGATGACGGGCGGATCATTTACACCCGGTGGGAGTATTCCGACAGGACGGCCGGTTATCTGCACAGTCTGTTCGTGATGAATCCGGATGGCACGAATCAGACGGAATTCTATGGGAATAACTCGCAATTTCCCGCTGCCATGCTTCACGCTCGAGGTGTTCCGAACTCGACGAAAGTGATTGCGATCGCGGGTGCCCATCACATCGACCAACGCGGCAAACTTATCATGATCGACCGTAACGTGGGGACGCAGGCTGGCGTGGGGGTCAAACTCCTGGGGCCGGAACGGAAGTATCCCCATCGAGAAGGCATGGGAACAGGAGGCAATATCGTTCACGATACGGAAGGGGAACAGTTTCAGTATCCGTATCCGTTGGATGAGGACAATTACGTGGTGTGCTATTCCCCGGAGGGCGGACCAGTTCGGGGGCTGAAAGGCATTAAGAATGGCAAGGTGGGAAGTCCGGCATTCGGTATCTACTGGATGCATCGCAGCGGACATCGCGAGTTATTGATTTACGACCCGGTGATTTCGTCGGGCCAGCAGGTAGCCACGGCACGCCGCCCGCTGTTTCAGAAGGTCTCGATGGTGAATGAACACCAGACGACTGGCCGGTTCTATGTTCAGAATGTTTTCTGCGGACCCGGCCTGGAAGGCGTGAAACCGGGTACGGTGAAGACAATGCGCGTTGTCGGTTTGGATTACCGGGCCAAAGGAACGGTGGCGTTGGGATTGCATCCTTGGGGAGGCCATCAGACTTCGCCGTGTGCGATTAACAACGGCAGTTATGATGTCAAACACGTGCTGGGGACCGTGGATATCGAGGAGGATGGAAGCTGTTGTTTTGAGTGTCCCTCGCGCGTCCCGGTGTACTTTCAGATGTTAGATGGGAAAGGCCGCATGGTGCAGAACATGCGAAGCTGGACGATGGTTTTGCCGGGCGAGCTGTTTGCATGTGTCGGTTGTCATGAGGAGAAGAACAGTACGTTCCTCGACCGCAATCCAGTTACCATGGCCTTGAAGAGGGCGCCGCAGAAGATTAAGCCGTTCTTTGCAAAGGGTGACGAGCCGGTCCAGGAGATGGAACGGTTTCTGACCGATTCTGAAAAGCGGGCGGTGAAATACCTCGGCACGAACGCGCCGCAGGCGATGGACGTTCCACGTGGTTTCAGTTATACGCGAGAAATCCAGCCGATTTGGGATCAGCACTGTATCCAGTGCCACGCCGGTGGCAAGAATTCCGACAAGCGGGACGTTCCGCTCAGTTTGCTGGGCGACTATCGTCCCATTACGAATCGGGAAATCTACGATCGGGCGAAATGGCGACTGACGCATCGATCTTATGGGACCAGTACAAAAGGGCATCCGGGGCGAAGTTTCAGCGAATCCTACATCAATCTGACCGACTTCGGCTACAACGCCAAGATTCCGTTGGCGGGGGTGGGTGGCAAGGCCGAGGCCGGCTCCGATAAGACATATCTTTCCTACTTCGGAGGCCAATTAGGGAACGTTCCGAATCGGGACGCCCTCGGTTATTGTGCCGATGAATACGCTGGCAGGGGAATCATCAACTGGTTGCACGTCTCCAGTGCGTGTGCGATGCTTCCGCCGCAGGCGTACGGCTCGACGTCGAGTCCGCTGATGGATTATCTGGAACCGTCACATTACGGGGTGCAACTTTCGCAGGAACAAAAGGAGAGAGTCGCGTGCTGGATTGACTTGAACGTCCCCTTTGCGGGTTCGTGGATGGAGCTGAACTACTGGGATCGACTCGATCATGCGATCCACTCGGGCCTGACGCCGTGGTACGTGTATCGCGACAAAATGCAGCAGATGTATTTGTACTTTGAGACGAAGCGTCTGAGAGGGGCGGAACTCGAGTTGGAGCACATCGACAAGTATCTTCAGCATCTTGATGATGGTAAGGACTTTCAGCCGGCTGACTTTTCGCAGTACACCTTCGGTGGTCGTCAGGTTCAGAAGAGATTTGTAGAGGAATACGACAAGTACCCGATGACGGTTCCGATTTATGGGGTTGCGGAAGGGAGCGATGCTCGTGGCGGTTCCAACGTGGCCGGTAACAGAGTGCGAAATCTGGCAGTGAACGAGGACGCTTACACGTATCATCTGCGTTCGTATCCACGGGCGACGGCGAACTCGCACTATCGGTATCGACCGGAGTACTCGCCAAGCAGGGTGATTGATGGACAACGTGCAGGAGATGGATACTGGCGGCCGGCTCGTCGCACGGATTTGTGGCTGATGGTGGAGTTCGGACGGGAAGTGGAAACGGAACGAGTCGTCATCGTGCTGCACCAGAACCGTGGCCAGGACAAGACATGGACCCGTGCGGTGCTGGAGTTTTCCAATGGCGAAAGGGTGGCGGTGGAGTTGAAGAATACGTCCGAACCGCAGGAATTCACGTTTTCGAAACAGAAATGCGCGTGGATCAAGCTGGTCGATTTTCGGGAGCGTTTCCCGCTTGTGGACAATGGGATTGTGGAGTTTGAGATTTACGGCAAGGACCTGTAGTGGGCCGGAGGGTCGGATTCTGGCTTGGCGCAGGCCGTCAGGTGGTGTTTAGCATCGTTCGAGAAATAAGTGTCACAGGAGAGGCGAGTGTCGGACGGAGAGGAGTGGGATAGGCTTCCAGCCTGTCAGGATAATCGACCGACAGGCTGGAAGCCTATCCCACGAAAAACCCACAGTTATTTCTCGAACGATGCTTAGGTCAGCCACTTCGTGCGGTATTCGGTGTGCACGAACTTAGCGGCCTCGGGGGCGTTGGTGGCCTGCATCTTCTGGCCGTCCCAATCGAGGCTCTTGCCGGCACGGATCGCAACGACGCCCGCCAGGACGATCTCTGTCAACTGGCCGCCGATCTCGAAGTCGGAGAACGTCCGGCCCGCGCCGCGGCAGGCGTCGAGCCATTCCTGATAATGTCCCGGCGTGCGCGGCAGGCTCTCGGGGATGTGCTTCGTGGCGTCATGGTGCAGAACGTCCTTCAGACGCGGCTCGCCTTCCAGGCGGATCAGGCCGCCCGTGTTCCAGTGGCTGGTATAGATACAGCCTTTCTCGCCGACGATCACGATGCCTCCGGGCAGTTTGTCGCGGTAGACATCGACCACCGGCTGGATGATCGCCGCGGGCGGCTTTCCGTTGCCTTGCCAGTAGAGAGTCAGCGGCACCAGCTTGCCGCGCGCGGGGAAGTGGAATTCGACCGCGGCCTTGTCGGGCGTCTGCTTGCCGTCCTGCATGTTGAGGACCAGCCGCTCAGGGTAGCCGAGGTCCAGCGCCCGCATCGGCAGATTGATGCTATGGCAGCCGATGTCCGCAAGGCCGCCGTTGCCGAAGTCGAACCAACTGCGCCAGCGGAAGGGATGATAGACGTCTTTCTTAAAGGGCCGCATGGCCGAGGGCCCGACCCACAGGTCCCAGTTGAAACCGGGCGGGATGGGGTCTTCGCCCGGGGCGCTGCCTTCGTTGGCGGTGACGCCGATGCCCCACTCGTAGACCTCGCGAATCTGGCCCAGGGCGCCGGCCTTGATGATTTCCGTGCAGCGGCGCAACGAGGGACTGGCGCTTCCCTGGTTGCCCAGTTGGGTCACCACCTTGCCGCTGCGGGCCAGTTCGCGGAGCGCGCGGGCCTCGGCCACGCTGTGCGTCAGCGGTTTCTCGCAGAAGACGTGCTTGCCGATCTTCATGAACGCCTGGCACAGCGGGGCGTGCCAATGGTCGGGCGTGCCGATCACCACGGCGTCGAAGCTGGCGGCGTTTTCGAGCAATTTGCGGTAGTCGTCGTAGGCCTTGGCGCTTCTGGTCGCCTCGCCGGCTGCGCGGAGGGCGTCCGCTCGGGCGTTTTCGATCTGCGCCGAATCCGGATCGCACAAGGCGACGAGGTTTGCGCCGCAGGGCAGCAGGCTGCGCATGTCGCCGCGCCCTTGTCCGCCGCACCCCACCAGGGCGAGATTCACCTGGCTGTTGGCGGCCGTCGATGCGGCGGTGGTACCCAGCAGGACCAGCGGCCGGCTGAGCGTTGCCGCGCCCAGGGCCGCGGTGGAGGCGGCGAGAAAACCGCGCCGCGAGGAGTTGGTCAGGGGAACTGCACGCCGGTTGACAGGATTTCGTTTCATGGACTCACCTGAAGATATCTGCGGTTCGAACCGATGGATGGACGCCGGTCTGGCCGAGGATCGCCGGGTTTGGCCAATCCGGCCGCGCACGGCGGGACTGGCGGTCTGCGTGGCCGCGTGCGGATCCGTGACCGTCTGGATCGCCATCGTACACGATTCCCCGCTGCCATGCACCACGGCTGAAGCCACCCTGTGAGGTCACCCTGTGAGGTCACGGATTGACAGTCCCGCGCGGGCGGTATAGCTTACCCGTAGGAGGGCCCTTCCGGGCCGTCGCGACGGCCTGGAAAGGCCGTCG
>CAZEWD010000213.1:2246-5603 GCA_964515725.1 uncultured Binatia bacterium (SeqCode) | reverse complement strand
TATTGGCGAGTTGGTGCAACGCTCCGAGGCCGAAATGTTGAAGACCAAGAATTTCGGCCGCAAATCGCTCAACGAAATCAAGGAAATCCTGCACGAGATGGGATTCGATTTCGGCATGAAACTGGATAATTTTCCGGGGCGAGCGGAGCTCGACGCGCGGTGGGCGCGCGAGAAGGAAAGCGCATAAGAGGGCACACGCCGCTCTTTTCAATCTCAATCGATTGTGCTCGCATTGCGGGATTCAACGTGAATTGCCCGACGGCGAGGGGAGTACTGATTCATGAGACACTTGAAGGCTGGTCGTAAACTCAGCCGCACCAGCGAGCACCGTAAGGCCCTTTTCAGAAACATGGTGACCTCGTTGATCGAGCACGAACAGGTCAAGACGACCGACGCCAAGGCGAAGGAATTGCGCCGGATCGCGGATCGAATGATCACGCTGGCCAAACGGGGCAGTCTGCATGCCCGCCGTCAGGCGGCCGCGTATGTTCGGACCCGGAAGGCCGTCAGCAAACTGTTCGATGAGGTGGCGGCGCGATTCCGCGATCGTCCAGGTGGTTATACCCGGATCATCAAAGTGGGAGTGCGCCACGGGGATGCCGCGCCGATGTCGGTGATTGAATTCACCGATCGAGGCGATGCGGCCAAAGCCGAGGCGGAGAAGAAAAAGGAACGCCGGGCCCGGCGAGCGGAGCGTAAAGCCGAGCCATCCAGACCACCTGTTGGCCTTTGAGCCAGCAGGACCGGTGAGGCCTTCGCTTCCTCGTTTCTAGCGGAACAGGCCCTCAGTCCTCTTTCAAGAATCCCAGGAGAGCCGGATTGACGATGTCCGGCTTCTCCTGGTGCACGAAGTGGCCTGCGCCCTCGATGATGTGTTTGCGCAGGCCTGCCGGGAAAAACTGCTCCATCCCGTCGAGCAGATTGACTCCCACACAACCATCCTGCGCACCGTGGATGATGAGCGTCCGAACAGGAACCGGCGCGATTGCCAGTGCGCCCTGCAAATCCGCGAGTCGGGGATCCTGGTAGGCAGGGTTCAGCGTGCAACGGTAGTAGCCCAGTGCCGCTGATAAAACGCCTGGCTTCGAAAAGGTCGTCTTGAGGGATTGCATCTGTTCGGCGGGAAACTCCCACCCCGGCGACCAGTCGCGCCACAGGTGTTCCAAGAAGGTAAAACCTCCGAATTCCACGGCCGGTTCCGCAAGGGGAGTTTGAAAGAAGAACATGTACCAGGAACGCCGCTGCTGTGCGTAATCGCTCAGAAATGCGTTCAGGAGAGCCGGACCGTGTGGCACTGCGGATGTGATCAGCTTGCGCACGCGTTGTGGTGCCAGGATCGCCGCCCCGTAGCCCGCTACAGCGCCCCAGTCGTGGCCGAAGATGACCGCCTCCTCGTAACCGAGACTTTCGATCAGTGCGACGGCATCCTGTGCCAGCACCGCACTCTGGTACTGTCCATCCGGAGCGGATTGCGTGGGCGCATAACCCCGCATGAAGGGCGCCACGACCCGATAGCCCGCAGCCGCCAGGACCTCGAACTGATGGCGGAAAGACCATGCGTGGTCGGGGAAGCCGTGCAGGCACAAGATCAAGGGTCCCTCTCCGCATTCGAGCGTCGCAAACTTCAGCCCGTTTGCCTGAACTTCTGCGGTGTGTATCCCCGGATTCGTCATGCGGTGCAGTTACCGGTCATAAGAGTTCGCGGCAAGGACTTCCACGTATCTTCGTCTGCGGGAGTTCCCCGTTCCTGCCTCCCCCCATGGTGACGAGTGTTGTGTTCGACCAACCGAGGGCTCTGCTTGAGCCTTTCAGGCCGCTACGCTACGCGAAAAAGTCACCCGTAAACCGCCTCTATGATATACTGCGACCACAACGCGACGACACCGCTGCGCCCCGAGGTCCTCGAGGCCATGTTACCTTTTCTCCAAGACACGGGTGGCAATCCATCGAGCGCACACCGTTTGGGAAATGCAGCGCGCTGCGCGATCGAGGATGCGCGCGAGTCTGTCGCGGCGTTGATTGGCGCAAATCCGGCAGAGATCGTGTTTACCAGCGGCGGCACCGAGAGCAACAATCTTGCGATCCGAGGCTTTCCCACGGCCGGTGTCCTCGTGGCGTCGGCGATCGAACACGCGTCCGTTCTCGAATCGGTGAAAGCAGCAGCCCGGCAAGGTGGGTGCCGTGTAGAGTGGCTCCCCGTCGATCGGCTGGGCCGTGTGGACTCTTCTGTGCTGGAAGACCTCGATGTTGGCACGATCGGGCTTGTCTCGATCGGCTGGGCCAATAATGAGATCGGCGTCATTCAGCCAATCGGAGAACTCTCGGAGTGGTGTCGCCAGCGCGGCATCACGTTGCACAGCGATGCCGTACAGGCCCTTGGCAAGGTGCCTGTCCTGGCCTCATACGTCGACCTGATGTCGATGTCCGCACACAAGATCGGCGGACCGCAAGGGGTGGGCGCTCTCTACGTGCGGCGCGGAATCGAGTTGCGCCCATTGCTTCTGGGGGGGACCCAGGAGCGGGATCGCCGCGCTGGTACTGAGAATGTAGCAGGCATCGTCGGCTTCGCCGCTGCCTGTCGATTGGCGGAAAGTGAAATCCGGGAGCAGGCAAACCGCTGCCGTGAAGCCCGCGATCTGCTTCTGCGGCGGCTCAGTGTGCTGGACGGGATCCACGTGCATGGAGATCCAGAAGGCGCCGCACTTCCCAACACATTGAATGTCCGGTTCGAGGGAGTGCGCGGAGAGGCTCTGGTTGCGGCGCTCGATCTCGCGGGAATTGCCGTGTCCAGCGGCTCCGCCTGTGCGGCTGGGGCAGGTGAGGCTTCACACGTTTTGCGCGCACTGGGTTTGAACGACGACCAGGCACGCGACGGAATCCGGTTCAGCCTGGGAGCGGACCATGACCCCGCCCAGATCGAGGCGGTTGCGCAGACGGTCGTTGCGCTGGTGGCGCGGATGCGAGCAGGGCGCCGGACCAGACAGACCGGAGGGCCGACGTGAAGCCTCGCGTGGTTCTGGGAATGAGCGGCGGCGTCGACAGTTGTGTATCCGCAGCGCTGCTCCTCGATCAGGGTTTCGATGTCATCGGTGTCGCAATGCGCCTCTGGGGAGAAGCAAGCGAGAGTGGTTGTTGTTCACTCGATGATTTTCTGGATGCGCGTCGTACCGCAAACCGTCTCGGCATTCCTTTCTATGTGATGGATTTCCAGGAGGAATTCCGCCGAGCAGTGGTTGACCCCTTCGTCGCGGACTATCTGGACGGGCGCACACCGAATCCGTGTGTTCGGTGCAACCAATTCTTGAAATTCGATGCGCTCTGGGAAAGGGCATGCGAACTGGGGGCAGACTGGATTGC
>CAZEWD010000213.1:0-2236 GCA_964515725.1 uncultured Binatia bacterium (SeqCode) | reverse complement strand
ATCCTACTTTCTGTTTGCTACCCCACGTGATGTTCTTCGCCGTTGCCTGTTTCCGGTGGGCGACCTGGAGAAGAGTCAGGTACGCCAGCGTGCGCACGAACTCGGTTTGTCCGTGGCAGACAAGCCGGAAAGCCAGGAAGTCTGTTTTGCACCGAAGGGTCGCTATGCTGAATTCATTCTCCGGTACGCCCCGGATCGAGCATTTCGCTCTGGTGAGATCATCGGTGAATCCGGACAGGTCCTTGGCCGGCATGGAGGGATCCATCAGTATACGATCGGACAGCGCCGCGGTCTCGGCCTCAGTGCTCCGGAGCCCCTCTACGTCAGCCACATCGATTCTGCCTCGGCACGGGTCAAGGTAGGGCCAAAGGCGTCGACCGTGGCTGGAGGTCTGATTGCAGGGCGCGTCCACTGGCTAGCCGATCCGAGTCCGGTTGGTTCCCGGTTGTCGGTCAAGATCCGATCCCGGTTTGCCGCCGTCTCCGTGCGGCTGACGGATGTGGGGGTACGTCATTTCGAGGTGCGGGCGGAGGAGGGATTGTGGGCCGTGACGCCTGGGCAGGCTGCGGTGTTGTACGAGGGGGAACGCGTTCTTGGGGGGGGATGGATCGAACGAGCCTTACCAAGAGGGCAGGGGTGAAGCACCGATGATGAGGGTGGCCACCGTGACTCTCGGTTGCAAGGTGAACCAATATGACTCGGCCACGCTGGAGACCAAATTGCGCGAGGCCGATTGCCAGATCGTTGACTTCACTGCCGGTGCCCACGTGTATGTGATCAACACATGCACTGTTACCGATCGCGCCGATTCGGAAAGCCGCCAACTCGCGCGCCGCGCACGCCGCCTGAATCCCCAGGCGCGGATCGTGATGACGGGCTGTTTTGCACAGATCAACCCACACGCTGCATTGATTCCTGAAGTGGACCACGTGGTGGGTCTCAACCGCCTCGGCGATCTCATCCAGGCCGTGCGTGGCGAACTGCAGGGCGCGATCGCCGTCGACGATCTACGTGCCGTGCGTCGGGTTCGCACACTTGGGGCCGATACGTTTGTCGGCCAGACGCGAGCGTTCCTCAAAGTCCAGGAGGGCTGCAATCTCTTCTGCACGTTTTGTATCGTGCCGTTCGCGCGTGGAGCGAGCCGTTCGGTACCACCGCGTGAGATTCTCGATCAACTGAAAATGCTGGCGCGGCGTGGTTACGCGGAGGTCGTGCTCACCGGAGTACATCTGGGCGGCTATGGAAACGATCTCGCGCCGCGGCAGGATCTTGCCGACCTGCTCGAAATGTTGCTCGAGCATTCACCCGTGTTGCGGCTCCGTTTGAGTTCTGTGGACCCGCCCGAGATAACGCCGCGACTTTTGCGCTTATTCTCCGGCCCCAGCGCTCTGTGCCCACACCTGCACGTTCCCGTGCAGGCGGCCCATGACGGAGTTCTGGCACGCATGCGCCGACGATACGATGATGCCTTCCTCGATGACGTGTTTGCCGAGATACGGCACGCATTGCCGGACGCGGCGATCGGTACGGATGTGATTGGAGGGTTTCCCGGAGAGACAGAGGCGCAATTTGAGGGCGGACTGGAGGCGTTGAGCCGGCTACCGATCACCTATTTTCACGTTTTCCCCTATTCGAAACGAGTGGGCACGACAGCCGCCAGGTTGGGCGAGCAAGTGCCTCCTTCTGTCGTGCACGAACGTGCCCGCCGTTTGCGGCGTCTGGGGGAGGCAAAACGAGCCGACTTCGCGCGTACCTTCGTCGGCCGTGACCTGCGGGTGTTGATCGAAGGCGGATCGACCACATTGGCACCAGCCCTTGGATACGCACGAAATTACCAACGTGTTGCCATTCATGGGCAAATCGCCGCCAACCGTGAAGTCGACGTCCGGATCGAAGAGGCCCGCGGCTCCCTGCTGATCGGGAAGGCGAGACCGATGATGCATGGAACGACGGATGTTTGAAGAACTTCAGGAACGACTTGGGTACCGCTTCCAGCTCCAGGATCTTCTGGTCGTCGCTCTGACACACTCCTCGGCGGCCGATGCGACTCTCCCGCGCCGGGGCGAGCAACTCGAATTTCTGGGTGATGCCGTGGTCGGGCTGGTCCTCAGTGATCTGTTGATCCAGAGGTATCCCGGATGCACGGAGGGAGAGCTTTCGAAGTACCGTGCGGCCTTGGTGAGCACGGTCAGTCTGGCGTCCAAGTGCCGTTCCCTGGGATTGCACGAGGCCATGC
>CAZEWD010000212.1:3924-5639 GCA_964515725.1 uncultured Binatia bacterium (SeqCode) | reverse complement strand
CGACCGCCCCGGATCTCGCCGATCTCGGTCAGTGGACAACCCAAGCGATCCCGCAATCGTTGTAACTGCCCGAGGCGGCGTCGTGGGATCGTACAGAGAAGCTCGAAATCTTCTCCACCGGCCAGCGCAAGTTCGGGGCCACCGCAGCTTCGACGGTATCCCGCAGACAGAGGTAGCTGTTCGATCCGGAGAATCGCCCCGACGCCGCTTCGGTGACAGATGTGTCCAAGATCCTGTACGACGCCATCACTGATATCGATCATCGCCGAAGCCACGGAGGACAGCATCTGCCCGGCCTCGATCCGCGGACGGGGGTCGAGGAAACGGCGCAACAAACCACGGGCAACCGGCTTTTTCTGGCGTAGCCGGTCGACGGCGAGGGCAGCATCACCAAGCGTACCCGTCACGAATACAAGATCACCAGGCTGGGCCCCCGTCCGTGTCACGAGGCGACGCGGCGCTTTCCCGATCAGCGCGATGGTCACCGACAATTCGGCTGCAGCGGTCAGATTCCCCCCCACCACCAGCGCATCCGCCTCTGTCGCAGCTTCCACGATTCCCCGCTGCAGGCGATCGAGTGCACGAACGGGAAATGAGGACGGAACCGCAACATTCACCAGTGCAAATCGCGGCAGGCCACCCATTGCGGCGATATCGCTGGCGTTGACCGCAAAGGCCTTCCGTCCCAGTTGGGTGGGAGAAAACCATTCGGGTCGGAAGTGCCTCCCCTCGACGAGTGAATCGATCGTCAGCAGCCAACGCGTCCGGCCCACCTGGACCACGGCGCAATCGTGTCCCGGGCCGACCACCAGATCAGATCCCATTTGGGCACGCGACACCAACCTCTCCAGGAAGGCAAACTCTCCGAGTGCCGACAATGTCTGCGGGAGGCGCGACATATGCCGTCATTCTAGCCAGCGATGCCGCGAGATCACCACGGCTGTTCGATTCGATTCCAGTCGAGTTCCGGATCCGACTTCCGAGGGTGTACCACCTGTTCCGCTTCGTCTCCAGGCGATTTCGGTGTGAACTCTCCATCCATCTTCCATCCAGGTAGAACGCCCAGGAACGGATCATCATGTGGCGCCTCGTCCCGTACGGCATCCGGGGCGGAATCGGGTTGATCGGACTCCCCCTGCATTCCAGACACAGCCGACCGTGGGGGTGCTCCACGCGTCACTTCTCCTGGACCAATGGCAGATGTTTCCCGAGCGGTGCTGTCCGGAGTTCTCGTACGCCTGGCGACCGGGTCATCCGGAAACATCTCACTCCAGTCGACCTGCGCGGTCACAGTGTTCCGCGCCAGGCAGAAAACCAGCGAAAGCAGGAAGAAGACGAAGCGCCACACGGCCAGGGATTCCCCCCCTTACGTGAGCGAACCCGGGGGCGGTGTCAACACCAACCTACCGATTTTGAGAGATTGTCCGGGTTGCCGTGACGCATGTTGAACGCTTCGCCATCTGAGTGGCGTCAGAAAACGCCGGTTTTGTGGCAATTGAAGCGGACGGCAGATTCGAGGAGTCGTGGCACACCTCCTGCTCTCCAAGTGGACCTCTGGAGGGTGTTCATGCTGGAGTCGTCTCGTAGCGAAGCGCTGAGTCCGGCGCGCGTGCTGGTATTCAACGTCGATGATGGGCACTTTTGTATCCATCTGGACTGGGTGGAAGCCGTCTATCAGCGGGCCGACGCGCCGCTACACTCTTTGAAAGGGTCTG
>CAZEWD010000212.1:0-3914 GCA_964515725.1 uncultured Binatia bacterium (SeqCode) | reverse complement strand
CTGATGGCGCCAACCATCTGTTTCTGCTCCATCGCGGTCAACCGGCATGGGTTCTCGAACTGCGCGAGGCATTCGGTCTCTCCGAGGTCCTGGGTACCTCCGATCGCAGCGCCTTCGCAGTCATCCGGACAGGCTCCGCACTCTGGGCGATGCAGGTCGATGCCTGCGTCGGAGTACGCGATCTCGATCTGAGCAGCCGGGTTCCTGTTCCTGCTTCCCTCTTGCGCGATGGGGGATTCCCAGTGGGGCATCTGGTGGAAATCGACGGGCGCATACACGTCCTTCTCGAGCCCAGCCGGATCCCCAGCAATACCCTGCGCGACGCGCTGGACCCTCTGTTGGAGAGCGCTCTGGCCTTTCGAGACCGCCAGGAGAAACTCGTCTCTCTTGCTGCCGAATTGCGCCACAGACCGACCCTGGGCGGCCTCAAAGCATTTGGCAGGCTGTGCCGGCGTAACGGTCAGACGCGTACCGCGGCAGCGGTGCGGACCGTGGTTCGTACGCTCGAAACCGACCATCAATCGAACGATCCGGTACAGGGGGAATTGGGCACGGAGGCCCTCCTGCGAGACCTGATCGCACTGGCGAGCATGGAACGAACGGGCGAATTACAGTTTCAGATCGAAAGTGGTGCAGCATCGATTTATTTCGACCGGGGCAGAATCGCCGACGCAGTCGTCAGCGGCGAGTGGGGCCGCGAGGCCCTGAAAGAGATTCTTGCGAACCGTGAGGGCCTCTACGAATTCATCGCGCAAACAGAACCGGTCAAGCCGCAGCGGTTGGACACGGCGACTCTCTGGACACTGATGGAATGCCTCGAACAACTCGCCGAAGAGCGGCGCGCGCGGCATCTGCGCGCCTGAACGATGGGCATCTGACGGGGAGGAAGTTATGCAAGGCAAGCCACGGATTCTGGGCGTCGACGACAGCTTGACGATTCGCAAGGCGCTGGAAATCGTTTTACGGCCGGCGGGATACGAACTCGATCTTGCAGTAGACGGCGCAGATGCACTGGCCAAGGCAAAGGCATTCAAGCCGTCCCTGATCCTGCTCGATTTCATTCTTCCAGACATGCGCGGCAGCGAAGTCTGCCAGCAACTTGCGGCCGATCCTGAGACATCGCAGATTCCGATCATCTTGATCTCAGCCAAAGGCGCCGAAATCCGACAAGCCTATCGCGATGCCCACAACGTCGTGAGCTACATTGCAAAACCATTCAAACCCCAGGTCATTACGGGCATCGTCGCGGATGTTCTGGCCCGCGCGGCCGCCGGCACTCTGGTAAAATCGGCTGTCCCCGTGCATGAAGCTGAAGGTGCCATGGTGGAATCGATCTCCATCGCACCGCCCCCGTCTACATCCGGAGACTGGCCAGCACCGCCGGTGCAGGTCGTCACGGCGCAACAGACTCCGGCTGCCGCCGGTGTACCACCCCCCGCAGAAACTCGCGTGGCATGGAAAACGATTCCGGCAAGCCCGATCACAACGACACCAGAGATCGAGCCACACACATCGCGACAAGCCGCTGCAGCCGCAGAGGCCGAAGAACCTCGCTTCCGGGCTACACCACCATCAGGCCGCCTATTGCCGGCCGCTGGCCACGAGACTCTCGATCTCTTGTTCGAAACCCTTCGCGCCAGCATCGAAGGCGTATATGTGGAGGAAGTCGACACACCGCTGGGAGCCGCGGCAGATCAGGCAAAATCCTACACCGATCTGCTCGAGGCTCTCACCCGCGAGTTGGCGGAAGGACTGCGCCACGCACGGTCGGGCAGTCGTTTCTCCATGTACGGCGACGGTTCGGTACGCTCGTTGGACGACTCGCTGCTCGAAATCTTCCGGCGTTCGTGCCGCTTGCTGTTCCGTGCCGCAACCTCCGGGGCTCTGACACAGGAATCACCACCGGCACGTGAAAGGGTACTCATCGTCTGCCAGAAGAACAGCCCCGTGCATCGCCAAATCCCGGCGCTTGTCGCCGTCCATCCGGAGTGGCAGGTCTTTACGATCAGCGAGGGATTCCGCCAGATACCAATGATCGCCCAACTCTATGGACCGACCCGGATCATTGCCGAGGTCACATGGTCCGGCGCACTCTGGGATCAGTTACGGATACTGCGTCAAATGCCTGAAAGTAGCGGTCAGACGTGTATCGGCATCACCTCGCCCGAACGACCACGTCCCGAGCAACTGCACGCCACGGCGTGCGAGGCTGCTTTGCAGGAGCGAGGAATCTCACGCCTGGTCGGATCCGTTTTCGAACTGGATCCAACACCCACTGCACCGGCCCAACGAGAAACGGCCGATGTCTCCATACCAGAATCGGCACCCGAACAGGCGGTAAACGCCTGACCCATAGGACCAAGAGGATTTCAACACGGATGGCCAAGGTACTGATCGTCGATGACATACGAAGTGAATTACAAATGATGACCGACGCGCTGCGGCCCGCCGGTTACGACTGCATCCGGGCCACCAATGGTGTCGAGGCCATAGAGCGGGCGCGCACCGATCAACCCGATCTGATCCTTCTCGATATCGTCATGCCGGGACAGGATGGCTTTGCCACCTGCCGGCAACTGAAAAAGGACAGTGCCACGAAGGATATTCCAATCGTCCTCGTCAGCTCCAAGAGCGGCGACAGTGATCGCTTCTGGGGACAAAGACAGGGCGCATCGGACTATCTGACCAAGCCTTTCACTCCTGCGGACCTCCTTTCCATGGTGAGGAAATACACATGAGCGACAGGGCGGGCGCACCGGCGGCAACGTTGCCGTTCGACATCAGTGACCAGTTGAGCGCGCGTCTGGCGCAGCTCGGCCAGGAACACTGCGTCTTCACCCGCCACTCCTATACCTTTGCGCTAGCCGTCTCCGCCGCACGCGAAGTGCTCATCGGAGAAGCATCCACACCCGTGCCACAGGCCCCTCCGGCGCTGGCAGGAGTCCTGAATCTGCGGGGCGAGGTGCTTCCCCTGGTGAAGCTGGACGATCTGCTCGATCTTCCTCCGAGACCATACGAGTCAGACGACCAGATTCTCGTCGTATCCTACGAGGGGATAGACCTCGGACTCGTCGTGGATCGAGTCCGCGACGTCCGACCGATCAACCCAAACGACATCATTCCGCTGCCCGACACGGTCCCTCAACATCCGCTCTTCAAAGGCGCGTGGGAAACCCAATCGGGCACGGTGATTCTGCTCGACGCCAAAGGGATCGTCTCGCGGGCCGTTGCAGTAGTTTCGGACGGATTTCGCGATTACAGCGGCACATGGACCACCTAAGAGCAGTGGGCCTGCTCACAAGGAGGAAACCGCCATGGCGGTGAACACGACAAAGATAAAGCGCGCACGCAGCGGTGTCGGCATCTCGATTCGCTGGCAGATCCTGATTGCTTTCGTTCCTCTGGCAATTGCTGCAATCGTGGCCGTCAGTCTTGTTGCCTATCGCGTTGCGTCCGACTCGCTTCGCGAGCAGGCACTGAAGCAACTCCTGACCGTGCGCGACAACAAGGCAAAGGAAATCGAACGTTATCTGAACGGCATCGAAGATCAGGTGCTCAGTCTGGCGAAAAATCCGAGCACGGCGCTTGCCATCAAACAGTTCAGCGCCGCCAGCAAGGAATTGGACAGCGACCCGTCCACAGAAGCCGAACGCCTACGGCCCTCGATGGAATCGGTCAAACGATATCTGAACGACTTTTTCGTAAAAGAAATTGCCGACAAGACTCTCACCATGGATGAAATGTTGCCCAAGCAACGGGGTGCCATCTGGCTTCAGGCACAGTATGTGGCAAACAATCCGGTCGGCACGACATTCAAACTGCTCACGGACACAGCACAGGACGGTTCCCGTTACAGCGCCTACCACGCCGTCTGGCACCCGATGTTCGCCAACATCGTCGTACGCTTCCGATAC
>CAZEWD010000211.1:0-5682 GCA_964515725.1 uncultured Binatia bacterium (SeqCode) | reverse complement strand
GACTCCCACTTTGACACCGACTCCGACACCGACGTTCCGCATGTGCGTGGACGACAGCGACTGTGCGCCGGACGAACACTGTCGGGCCGGCTACTGCAAGAAGAAGCGTGAGTGTGACGATAACGATCCAGCAATCGATCGTTTGAACTGCATCGAACGGGAAGCCTGTATCGATGGTCTTTGCGAGTGCGGTGGGGACTGCAATCTGGACGGTTATGTGTTCGGCAATGAAGTGACGAATGCCGTCTACATCCTGGGTGGATTGCTGGGCCTGCCGCAGTGTGCCTCTGCCGACATGAATGGGGACGGGGAGGTGACGGGCACCGAGGTCACCATGGCCGTCTTGAACCTGGCGCGTGGTTGTGCGCAGGAAGGCAAGCCCATGATCTTCGCGCATGATCGCGGGGAAATCGTGACTCTAACCCTGGATGCGTCGAAAACCGGTGATGATGTGACAGTCAGTGTCGGGGCATCGGGCGGCAGTGGGGAAATCGCCACCGTCCAGCTCGACCTGCTGTTTGATCCATCGATCGTCGACATCGGCGACCCGAGTACACACTGCCGCCTCGATCCACGCTTGCGAGGTACTCACATGCTGTTGGCGACGCTACCGGCCTCGCCGGCCGCACCGGACGGGTTGCGGCGGCTGCGTTTGTTCACCGGCGATTTGTCGGATCCGATCGCGACGTTCGCCGACGGTCCGGTGATGTCCTGCACATTCCGTGTGACGACACCGATTTCCGTGGAGACAACCTTCGGAGCAGACCGCCTGGATGTCGGCGACAACCGTGCCTTTACATTCGGAAGCCGTGTTGTGAGCGGTGGTGTCTCGCTGGTGATTCCGACGGCAGTGCCCGCCCCTACCCCGGCTGTCGTCTGTGCGGGGGATTGTGATGGAGATGGCGAGGTGCTCGGAAGCGAGATCACGACGGTGGTCCAAATGATGGCGGGTTTGGTGCCGATTGCCGACTGTCCGGCTGGTGATGCGGATCGTGATGGCGAGGTAACGGTAACGGACGTGACACGTGCTGTGCTTAGCCTCGGCCGTGGATGTGCGCGCTGAGCCGGGATCAATTGCGATGCAAGTCGACGGGCTCAGACAGGAGGGAACTCGGATGGATCAAATGAACCGGTGGTGGCGCGCAGTCGTGGGTGCGGCGACGTTTCTGTGTCTGGCCGGGTTTGGTGTAGCGGGCGCTCCGGGAGGGGCAGAAGCGACGGTTACCGTCAAGGCGGCGACAGGAGATGCCGAACTGGGTGGGTCCCTCACGCTCACTCTGGGTTTCAGTCGTGAGGAGGGGGACGGTTCGGTTGCCACGGTCAACGCGGATCTGATCTTCAATACCCATCAGTTGGATATCGTGGGGAGCTGCGGGAACGGGGAACCCTGTCGACTCACTACGGACTGTCCGAAGCCATCAGAAAATGTGTGTCGATATACCGCAACTTCCTGCCAGCAAGATCCACGATTGACGGATCAACTCGTTGAAGTGGTGCCGCCGGATTTTCAAAATGTGTTGGATGGGCAGCGGCGAATCCGTTTTGCCGTCCTGGCCATGACGCACCCCGCCCCGGTGATCACGGATGGCAATCTGATCACCTGCACATTCCAGGTGGCAGCCGATGCGCCACTTCGCCCGATCGAGCTTTCTGGTGGGCGCCTGCAGGTGGCAGACAATTCGATTCCGGCCCAACCTCTGCCTTCAAAACTCGTGATCGAGGCAGGGTCCATCGTCGAAAAATTGCCGACCCCTACAGCGACTTCGACGGGTGCGACGGACACTCCAACCGAAACTCCGGCAACGGGAACGCCTGGTCCATCGGAAACGCCGACTCCAGGTTCTCCCAGTCCGACAACACCGGGTGGAACGGAAACTCCTGAAACCCCGACTCCGACCCTGACACCGGGAGAGCGAACGCCCTGTCCATCCCCGCGTTCGGTTCCATCGGGCCCCGCGATCTATGCGGAAGATCAGAATTTGATGCTGAGCGGTGATACCACGGTAACGGTTCGACTCGTCACCGCGGGGCAGTCTGTTGCGGGAACACAGAATGATCTGGAAATTGCCCCCAATGTGATCGTCCACCGCAAGGCGAATGGACGGCCCGACTGTACGGTAAATCCCGAAATCGACAAAGGAGGGAGCTCTTTCGGCTTCCGGCCTCCGGGTTGCGCCGAGGGGACCTGTACCGGTGTTCGCGCATTGGTCCTGTCCACGGAGAATACGACGCCGATCGAGAATGGTGCGGCCCTGTATACCTGTAATGTGACCGTCCTGGATGTGGGTGGTCTATTGGATGTGACCGGTGTCATTCTGAGCAACCCGACCGGCCAGCGGATTGAAGGAGCGGTGGGCCGGGGTGCGGAACTTTGCGTTGAACCGGAGGGGCCGACACTGACACCGACACCGACACAGACTGACACAGCAAAACCCACAACTCCTCCGACAACCATCCCCACGACAGTTACGCCGCCTCCGACAACGCCAACCGTGCCTCCAACCGTGACGCACGGTGTTGCCACGGTTAGCCCCACGGTGACCGGTACGCCTACGGTTTCGAAAACACCTGCGGTGGTGAGCGACAAGGATGGCTGCAACTGTCACGTCGCTGGCGATGGAGCCTCGGCCAGGAGTGCCATGGCCTGGCTGCTGCTGCCGGCTGCCGTGCTGTGGTGGCGCCGGCGCCTGTAGACGACTCTTTGCCATTGTTCCAAACAAAAAGGGGGGCTTTCGAGCCTCCCTTTTTGTTTGGTGGAAGTAAGTCTGGCGTGCCGGTTTCGAACGGAGTATTCTCCCGCCGCGTGAAGAATCGCAGCGTGAGTCTGGCAGAAGATCTTGTCCATTTGTTCGAGGCCCGGTCGGCCGTGGTGGGAATCATCGGTCTCGGTTACGTCGGGTTGCCGTTGGCCGCCACCTTTGCGGAAGCGGGCTTCGGTGTGATCGGCTTCGACGTCGATGCGTCGAAGGTGGGCGAGCTGCTCGCCGGCCACAGCTATATTCGCCACATTCCAGCGGAACGCCTCGCGGCAGTGATTCGTCCGACCCGCCCGGGGCGGGACAGTGCGGGTTTTTTTCCGACGGCGAATTTTGGACTCCTGGCGGCCTGCGATGCTGTCTTGATCTGCGTACCGACACCCCTGACGGCCAATCGAGAGCCAGATCTCTCGTATGTGGAGAATACGAGCCGGTCGATCGCCAAGTGCCTGCGGCGCGGCCAGCTTGTGGTTCTGGAGAGCACCACCTATCCGGGTACGACTGATGAGGTCGTACGTTCCATTCTGGAGAAGACGGGCCTTGTCGCGGGGACCGATTTTTTTCTGGCTTTCTCGCCCGAGCGAGAAGATCCAAACAACACCGATTATACGACGCGCACGATCCCGAAGGTGGTCGGCGGAGTGACGCATGATTGCGGCAGGGTGGCGGTGGCTCTGTACGGGGCAGTGCTCGACAAGATCGTTCCCGTTTCATCGGCGCGTGTGGCCGAATCCACAAAGCTCCTCGAGAACATTTATCGTTGCGTCAATATCGCTCTGGTCAATGAATTGAAGGTGTTGTTCGACCGGATGAACATCGATGTCTGGGAAGTGATCGATGCCGCTGCCACCAAGCCGTTCGGCTACACGCCGTTTTATCCCGGGCCGGGCCTGGGAGGGCACTGCATTCCGATCGATCCCTTTTACCTGACGTGGAAGGCGCGCCAGTACGAGTTGACGACGCGATTCATCGAATTGGCCGGCGAAGTGAACCACAGCATGCCTGGCTTCGTGATCGAGAAACTGGCGGATGCATTGAATGCGCGCCGGCGGAGCCTGAATGGAGCGAGGATCCTCGTGCTGGGCGTCGCGTACAAAAAGAATCTCGACGACACGCGAGAGTCGCCTGCCCTCAAGCTACTCGAGCTGCTCCAGAAAAAAGGGGCCGAAGTGCTTTATCACGATCCGTACGTCCCGGCCTTGAAGCGTTCGCGACAATATGATTTTAATCTGCAGTCAGTGGCGCTTTCGCGTGCAGAACTGGAGAGGGCGGATGCCGTCGTGATCGCAACGGATCATACAGACCTGGACTATGAAATGATCGTGCAGGCGAGTTCACTCGTGATCGATACGCGTAATGCCACGCGAAACCTGAGATCCGGACGGGAGAAAATCATTCGTGCGTAGGCAGTGGCTTGTGAGTGGGTGGGGGAATGTCGGCACCGGTGTGCACTCGGTCTCTGTGCGCTGATCGGGCTCCGTACTTCGACCCGCTGCGCCGGAGCAGGCGGTGTCCCCGCCTGCGCAGTCAGATTTCCTTTGGTTGTTCCTTGACAATAAGGCAAGTTTTTGAGTATGTATGCGCGCACTTCCACGGTGCCGAAGGTGGCGCATCCGCTCCGACAAGGCAGATGGGGCGGAAGGGGAGTGAGGGCAGTTCGGTCGACTGGAAAGGAGGAGGGCAATGCGAACGGTGAAGTGGAACGTATTTCTCTCAGGCCTCTGCGGGTTTGCGGTGGCACTGGGGGTGGTGGCGTCGGGCGCGAGCGCTGATGTTACCTCGGAGAAGGCGGCTTCAATCCTCGTCTTTCCAAAAATCACCGTAGATCTCACGGCGGGCAACGACAGCATCGTACTACTTTCGAATACCAGCAATTCGATGGTGCACGTCTGGTGCAATTACGTCGATGCGCGCCTGTTCGACATCAATACAGGCGTACGGTGTTCTCGACCAAGCGCCACTTGTGTGTCGCTGTGGCAAGAGACGGATTTCATGTTGTGGCTGACCAAGCAACAGCCAACACACTGGGTTGTGAGTACCGGACGCGCGGTCGATCCGACCGACGGCTTCGGGCAGGACGGCTCTGGCTTCGATCCAGGGAGAATTCCCCCGAAGGGCGATTTCGATGGAGAGCTGAAGTGCGTCGAGGTCACCGCTTCTGGCGAGCCGGTGGCCGGTAACCATCTCAAGGGCGAAGCCATCGTGAACCGCAACACTGGTGACACGGCTCGCTACAATGCCGTTGGCATCGAGGCGAATCCCGACAGCCAGCCTTCGAACCCGCTGGTTCTCGACGGCGATATGTATCATGCCTGCCCGGCCAAAATCTGGGTCAATCATCTGGCGGAATTCAGTGCGGAGCCGGCGTTCCAGGCCCAAGGCATTACGAACCGAGTCAACACGGAATTGACGCTGATCCCCTGTTCCGAGGATTTTGAGAACCAGCTCCCCAAGCGGGTTACGATCCAGTTTCTCGTTTACAATCAGTATGAACAGCGCTTCTCGGCCAGCACCACTGTGACCGGCTTCCTCTCGACCAACCTTTCCGCCATTGATAGCATCACGAATCCCGGCCAGTCCGTCTTCTCGACGGATGTCCTTGGAAGTGTCGCCGCGATGACGGAAATTACTCCGGTCGTTGACGCTTCGGGCGAATCGGGCGGACTGATTGGCGTCGCCCGCCGTGTGGTTACTGCTGGCTCGGCAGCGACAACTGCCTTCTACAGTCTGCACACCACGGGTGATCTTATTCCTCCTGCTGGGCCGGACACCATCCTCCTCGCTCCCCGCGAGTAGCAGATGGGAATGATTCGACGTATAGGGAATGAGGCTGTGGTAGGTTTCTCCCAGACTGGTGAAAGGAGAAAGGCAATGCGTACGGTGAAGTTGAATCCGATTCTCTCAGGGGCCATCGTCGCCCTGGGGA